>JBIIQL010000260.1:0-5593 GCA_044342095.1 Pirellulales bacterium | reverse complement strand
CAATTCCTTCTTGGCGGTGTCGACCCGGAAGAACGTGGGACGTTCCTTGTCGCCAACATCGGGGGGCCCGACGGTGCCGTCCTCGTCGACGGCCACGGCCGACGTGACGGCGCAGATCCAGGTCTGCTCGGCCCAGGCGCTGCCGACGAGCAAGCCACTGGCCACCAAGGTCATCGCCACCATCCGCATCGTACACATCATCATCCATCAACTCCCTTCGATGTCGATTTGCTGATCGTCTGTCTTGAAAATGAACGGCGTGGGCCGAGACGAGGACCGGGAACGATGCCCCTTCTTATCGCAACGAATAGCCCTTCGCCTCCATGGCGGCCATGTAGTTGCGGGTCCAGACCCCGAACTGCTGCTGGTAGGCGGCCACGGCCGTGTCCGAGGTGTTTCCCGCAGCCTTGACCGCACGCCGGGAACGCATGCCGCCAGTCAGGCCCAGCGACGTGGCGCCGATGGCTGCGCCCTTGCCGGCATCCCCGGCGATCGCGCCGACGGCAACACCGACGAGCGCACCACCAGCCGCGCCCTTCACGGCGCCACCGCGAGCGGCCCCGGCGGCGTTGGTCGCCGCCTGCGACTGCTGATCGAGCACGGTCTTCGCCTGGTAGGGATCCCAGCCGGTCTGCTGCGTGGCCCAGTCATAGGAGGCGGCCTCGTCGGCCCGCTGCTGGTCGGGCGTTTGGCCACGGGCCGGGAAGATCGCGAGATTGGCCGGATTCGCGCTGAGCTGGGGCGGGGCGGCCTGGGCCACCGACGCGATCAAAAGCAGTGACGCAATCGCCGAAAAGGAACCGACCAGCCGCTGGCTCGATGCAGACCTCGTGCCCATCTCGGAATCTCCTTGGTGGTGTCCGCCGTCCCGTCGTTCGTTGGGGGGCGTTTGCGAGCCCCACGGTTTACCCGGCGTCGCCGTCGCCAGGAAGACGAGTTTTCCTCGCTGTGGCCGTCGTGGTCGTGGTCGTGGTCGTGGTCGTGAGCATCCCCATGCGCGTCACGCTCGCCTTCCGACCTAGCCCAAGGCAGCTCCTGGGGGCTCAGGCGCCGACGAGCTCGCGGAGCCGGCGGCTGCCGATCGGCTCTTCGACGAGCCAGGGGATGACGGCGACGCGGGGGTTCTGGCTCGCGACCCGCTCGAGGTGCGGCGCTTCGGCAGCGGCCCGGGCGACGAGGAACGGATCGGTCGGGCCTGTGGCCGCCAGCGACGCATTGACGACCCAGGCCCACGGCTCGATGCCGGCGCGGCGGAGATCGGCCTGGAGGGCTTCGGCCTCGAGGACGGGCGTCGTTTCGGGGAGCGTCACGATCACCATCTTCGTCTCCCGCGGATCCTGGAGGCGCATCATCGGCGTGACGACGTGGAGATCGGGATTCATGTGTCGGACGACGTCGCGGTGGTAGGCCCCGGTGGCGTCGAGAAGGAGAAGCGTATGGCCGGTGGGGGCGGTGTCGACGACGACGAACGAGTGTCGCGACTCCTGGATCACCCGTGAGAACGCCTGGAAGACGGCGATCTCCTCGGTGCAGGGGGAACGGAGATCCTCTTCGAGGAGCGCCCGGCCAGCGTCGTCGAGAGCGGCCCCCTTCGTCTCCATGACATGGCGGCGATAGCGATCGCGCTCGTCATGGGGATCGATCCGACTGACGGTGAGGGATGGAAGATCCGCCTCCACGGTCATCGCCAGATGGGCTGCCGGGTCGGTCGTGGTGAGATGCACCTTGTGCCCCCGCGAGGCGAGTTCCACGGCGATGGCCGCGGCGACGGTCGTCTTCCCCACGCCCCCCTTCCCGAGCACCATCACCAAGCCGTGGCCGTCGGTCTCGATGCCTTCGACGAGCGCTCGCAGCGGCGGAAGGACACGCGGCGGGGGCGCCTTGGGCGCTGGCGTGGCACTCGAGGCGTCAGAAGCCGTCGGCAAGAGCATTCCCCGCAATGTCGCCACGCCGACGAGGTTGCAGGGCTTGAGCGGGACGGTTTCGCGGGGAAGCCCGGCGATCGCGGCGGGGATGCCCGCCATCGCCTTCCGCTCCCGTTCGCGGACGGCGCGTGCCACCGGATCGGGACTCTCGCCGGACGGCATCCCCCCGTTGACGACGAGGAGCTGATTGCCGATGCCAAGCAGGTCGAGCTCATGGGAGGTGCGAGCGGCCTCCTCGAGCGCGGTCGCTTGAGGCCGCGCCACGAGGACGACGGTGGTCGTTTCCTTGTCGGCGAGCGTCGCCACCGCGTCGGCGTATTGATGCCGTTGCTTTTCCAGTCCGGCGAGGGGGCCGAGACAGGAAGCCCCGGTCTTCGCTGATCCGAGGAAGTCGGTCCAGGCGGTGGGGAGCTTGAGGAGGCGGAGCGTGTGGCCGGTGGGGGCAGTGTCGAAGATGACGTGGTCGAAGGCGTGCTCGGTGGCCGTGCTCTCGAGGAGGCCGGTGAACTCGTCGAACGCGGCGATCTCCGTCGTGCAGGCGCCGGAGAGCTGCTCCTCCATCGCCCTGATCGTGTCGGCAGGAAGGAGTTCCCGGACGGGGCCGATGAGGCGGTCGCGATAGGCCCGCGCGGCAGCTTCGGGATTGATGTTGAGGGCGGAGAGCCCGGGCACTTCCGGCACCGGCGTCGGCGCATCCTCGCCGATCTTCATGCCGAACACCTGACCGAGATTCGAAGCCGGATCGGTGCTCACAAGCAGCACGCGCCGGCCACGATCGGCGAGCGCCACGGCGGTCGCGCAGGCCAGCGACGTCTTGCCGACGCCCCCTTTGCCGGTGAAGAAGAGGAGACGCGTGGGATGGTCGACGAGATGCATCGTTTTGCTCCGGTGATCAGCAACACCCGGCCGATGGGCCGCTCTTCCCGCCGCCGCAACAGCTCTCCGGCATGAGCGGCAGCTCGAAGCGGGCCTCGACGGCCACGCCTGTCCATCCAGCCAACTCGGCACGTGACGGCATTCTTCCCTGGCTCACGACCGCGCCGTCGACGAGCACCAGCGGCAGGGAGTCGTTGCCATGCTCGTGCAAAGCGGCACGGACGGTGGCATCGGCGGCGAAGCGCTGCGGCTCCTGCGCGGGATTGATCCGCTCGACCGCCACGCCCTTCGACGCAAGCCAGGCGAGATCGGCCGCGAAGGCGACGAGAGCCGGATCGACCTCGGGCCCGCAAATCCCCGTGGAGCAGCAGAGGGGCCGATCGAACACCTGCAGGGATGCCATGGGAAACTCCGCTCCGGGGGATGCAACGCTGATTGACGGCTGGCGACCAACCAAAGAAATTGTACCGGTGGATCGTGGCGGACCCTCGAAAAGGTTTCCCGATGAAGAAGCTCCTGTTCGTGTGCGTCGAGAACTCCAACCGCAGTCAGATGGCCGAGGCCTTCGCCCGGATCCACGGCGGCGCCGACGTCGAGGCGGCAAGCGCCGGCTCACGCCCCTCCGGCCGGGTCAATCCGAAGGCGATTCAAGCGATGGGGGAGCTCGGGTACGATCTTTCGACGCACGAATCAAAGGGTCTCGAGGCCTTCAACGGCCAACCGATCGACGTCGCGGTGACGATGGGATGCGGCGACGAGTGCCCGCTGGTCCTCGCCAGCCGGCGCGTCGACTGGAAGATCCCCGATCCGCGCGACATGACGCCGGAGGAGTTCCGCGGCGTCCGCGACCTCATCGAGGCGAAGGTCAAGGAACTGATCGCGTCGCTGTGAGGTGGACAGATCGTCCACTCGCCCGCCCACGGTCGCCGGCCTTCGCCGTCAGGCAGGGCGGACCTCGGCGAGGATCGCCTCCGCCATCCGTTCCAACGGCACGACGGCGTCGGCCAGCCCGGCCTCGATGACGGCCTTCGGCATGCCGTAGACCGCACATCCCTCCGGAGTCTGGGCGAGGACGCGCCCGCCGTGCCGCTTGACCAGCCGGCAACCTTCGGCGCCGTCGCGACCCATCCCGGTGAGGATGACTGCGGTCATCGGGCCACCGAACACCGCGACCGCCGACTCGAGGAGGACGTCGACGCTCGGCCGGCACCCGTAGCGCGGCGGATCGTCATGGAGGGCGCAGACGACTCTCTCGCCGCGGCGGACAAGGGCCAGATGGTGGCCGCCGGCCGCCACGATGACACGCCCAGGCTCGACGGCCATTCCCTCTTCCGCCTCGGAGACGCGGAGCGCCGAGGTGTCATTGAGCCGCTGGGCGAGCGGCGCCGAGAAGGCCGCCGGGATGTGCTGGACCACGAGCACCGGCACCGGCAGCGTCGCGGGGAGGAGCGGGACGACGGCCCGCAGCGCCGCCGGCCCGCCGGTCGACGTGCCGATGACGATCGCCGTGGTCGGTGCGGCCCCGGTCGGGGGACGCGCGGCCTCCCGCGGGGTGGCCCGCGGCGGCGCGGCCGCGCTGCGGAAGGCCGTCACCTTGGCGGCGAGTTCCTTGAGGAGGGTTTCGCGGCCGGCGAGGAGGTCGCTCCCGACCGGCTTGAGGATGAAGTCGAACGCTCCTTCGAAGAGCGCGTCGGTGGTCGCCTTCGCCCCGTGGGAGGTGAGGCTCGACACCATGATCGCCCCGACCGGGATCTTTCGCACGCGGAGCGCCCGGAGGAACTCGAGGCCGTCCATGTTCGGCATCTGGACGTCGAGCGTGACCAGATCGGGGCGGAGCCGCTCGACCAAGTCGAGGGCTTCCAGGCCGTCGCCGGCCGTTCCCACCACCTCCACGCCGGGGATCCGGCGGAGGAGATTCTGGAGCATCTGCCGGTAGAGCGCGGAGTCGTCGATGACGAGGACGCGCGTCGGGCCTTCTGTCATGGTGCCTGACCGGGAGTGGAGAGGATGGGGCGAGTCTACCGCGGGGATCAAGAGCGAAGCGGATTGAGCCCGTTGCGGCTGGTCTCCGGCAGCTCGGCCAGGGCTGCGGGAGTTTTTAAAAGGCCTGCCCTGCGGAAAAACGGGAAGCCCCTGAGCGTCGCCGCCGAAGGCGACCGGGTGGGGAAAACAGCGGCCGTAGGGATCGTGACGACGGATTTGGAGGGCGCGAAAGGGCAAGCTATACCCTTCGTGAGGGATTCTGTGAGTCCGTCAGCGCCGAGCTCGCGGCGGTGTTTCCGGTCTTCTTCCCGTCGCAGCCGCTCCTGGAATCATCGATGGCCTCCCCAATCGCGTCCGGACTTTCCTCGTCGGCCAAGCAGCAGGGCACCTCCCAGTACGTCGGCTTCGAGTTGGCGGGGCAAAAGTACATCTGCCGCATCGAGCGGATCCAGGAGATCGTCATCCCCGAACGGGTGACGACGATCCCCGAGGTCCCCGCTTACGTCGCCGGCGTCAGCAATCTCCGCGGCACGATCATTCCGGTCATCGATCTCCGTCTCCTCTTCGGGCTCCCCGCCAAGCCGATCGACGCCGACACGCGCACGATCGTCGTCAACGTCGGCGACCGGGTGATGGGCTGCACCGTCGACACCGTCTCGCAGGTCGTGCGGATTCCCGACGAGCGCATCCAGCCCGCTCCGGAGACGGTCGCAGCCGGCGCTCCACGCTATGTCGAGGGCTTTGCTCGGCTCGGGGAAGATCTCCTCATCCTTCTCGACACCGACCATCTCCTCGCTCCCGACAACCTC
>JBIIQL010000259.1:0-5599 GCA_044342095.1 Pirellulales bacterium | reverse complement strand
ACGAACTGCCACGCTCACCTCGTCGGGCCACCGCCCACGTGATCACACCAGCGGGAGGGCCATCAGACCCGAATCCCGACCCAGCCAACCTACCCGGAACACCGTCGCTTGCAAAACCGAGCCAACTGTCACCATCGCACCGGCAACCAGGGGTGGCTCGCCCTGAAGAAACCGAAAAGGCCTTTTTTACGGACCCAAAAACCACTTTGACCCTGGCCATCACTCCCGCCCACCTGCCGGCGAAGACTCTTCGGAGGCCGCCTCGGGGGCCCCCGCGGAAGACGCCTCAGCCGCGGAGCCGTCGCCAACGGCGGCCGGCTCCTGGGCTTCACGGGCAGCCGTGATCGCCTGCTCGACAGCGTCCGCCTCGGCCGTTGCCCGGTCGATGCGATCCTGTTCGCGTTGCTTACGGCGCTCGTCGGCCGCAGCAGCCTCGGCCTGTGCGGCCCGCACTTCGGCCTCGGCCACGATCTGATCGACGGTCTCGGCCGACAGCCCCCCCATCTCCATGAGGTCGTCCGGCTCGATCACCGAAAGATCGTCGTAGGAGAGGAATCCCTCACCGACCAGCTTCTCGGCCACTGACTCGTCGAGCCCCGGGATCGAGGAGAACCCGGTGACGGCACGCTCGATCTGCTGATCGAGTTCCTCGCGGGTCATGATCTCGATGTCCCAACCGCACAGCTTGCTCGCGAGACGGACATTCTGCCCCCGGCGACCGATCGCCAGGGAGAGCTGATCCTCCCGCACGAGCACGATGCCGCGGCCGAGCATCTGACAGAGGATGACCTCGTCAACCTCGGCGGGCTGCAGGGCGTTGGGGACGAGAACCTGGAGGTCATCGCTCCATCGAACAATGTCGATCCGCTCGCCGCCGAGTTCCTCGACGATGTTCTTGATGCGGTTGCCGCGGACGCCGACGCAGGCGCCGACACAGTCGACCCGGGCGTCGGAACTGATGACGGCCACTTTGCTACGGTAACCGGGCTCCCGGGAGATCGCCCTGATCTCGATCACGCCATCGGCGATCTCGGGAATCTCCTGTTCGAAGAGGCGCTGCACGAGTTGAGGCCGGATCCGGGAGAGGATGATCTTCACCCGGCTCCCGACCTTCCGAACCTCGAAAATCGTCGCGCGAATGCGTTCGTTGGGGTGGAACGTCTCGCCGGGGATCTGCTCGCTGCGCGGGAGAATCGCCTCGGTGGCCCCGAGGGTGACGGTGGCCGTGGCTCCCTCGAAACGACTGACGACGCCCGAGACCATCAGGCCGATCTGTTCCTCGAACTCGTCGTGGATGGCATCCCGTTCGGCTTCGCGGATCTTCTGGATGATGACCTGCTTGGCCGTCTGGGCACCGATCCGGCCCGACAACTCGGCGGTATCGATCTCCACGCCATCACGGCTGCCGTGGACGCGGCCATCGGCCCGATCGATCGCGATCTGCACATCGGAGGCTTCGCCGTACTGCCGCGTCAGCGCGGTGACGAGCGCGGCCTCGATCGCCTGGAAGACGATCTCCTTGTCGATGTTCTTGTCGCGGTGAATCGCATCGACGATGCGGAGGATTTCTTCTGGCTTCATGGGTGTCTCGGACGGCGATCTCGGCGAACAAGGTCGTGGTCGGTCTTCCTCGGCACCGCCCACGGGGAGCGGCACGAAGTCTCGATCCTGCGAATGTCGGCACTGGCTCGGGAACGACTGTCAACTCGGACCGTACCTCGGGCGGCGGCAGCCACCAGCGGCACGTTGACCCGACGTTGGCAGCGAGATCCCGCACCGGTAGGCCCACCAGGCACTTGTGCCCGTGGAACGATACCGGACGGCCGACGCCACACACGAACTGGTCGCCCGTCCGACGACGCGACACCGAAGGGGAACCCCCCCTCCGACCCGCGTCACCCGACGGCGCTCCGAACTCCAGCAGCCACCTCCACGAGGCACAACCCGGAAGGGTATGGGGAGGGCACTCGACTGTCAAGGAGCCTCCCTCCGCCCCGCGGGGGATAGGGCCCACAAAACGTCGACGCCCGCCCCCGTTGCCGGCTACGCGCCGCGATTCCAAGCGGCGATCACCACCGCCCCCGCCTGCCCCTGGGGAGTGACGGAGGCCGAGAGGAAGGAGGCCCCCGCCTCGTCGCCGGCGACCGCGGCCCGGATCGGGCAATCCGGGTCTGGCGTCGTGTAGTTGATGAGCGGAAAGAGGGTTCCAGACCGCATCGCCCACAGGCTGGCGATGCACTCCACCAGCCCACTGCCGGCGCCGAGATTGCCGAAGTTGGCCTTCGCGGCCACGGTGGGGATCCCGGCAGCGCCGGGCCCGAGGACGTCGCCGAGCGCCTCGGCCTCGCAACGATCCCCCCCCACGGTACTCAGCCCGTGGGCGTGGAGATGACCGGGACGGCCACCGGGGAGGTCCGCCATGGCGAGCGCGCGGGACATCGCCAGACCGAGCGATTTCCGCCGCAATCCGATGTTGAGGCGGTCGGCGGCGTGGCGCGACGCATGGCCGAGCACCTCACCGAGGATCGTCGCTCCGCGGCGTACGGCATGCTCGAGTTCCTCGAGGACCAACACCGCCGCCCCCTCGCCGAGCACCATGCCGCGCCGGAGACGATCGAAGGGCCGACTCCAGGTGGCCGGATCGTCCGCCCCGAGGGCCACCTGCTCGCTCTGCAGGGCATGGACCGTCTTCATGGGGTGGACGCGGGTGCCGGTCGCTCCGGCGAGCATGACATCGGCGGCCCCGCGCTGGATCGTCATCGTCGCCTCACCGACGGCCACGTGGCCGCTGGCCTCGCGAAGCGTGAGCGAGTTGCTCGGGCCACGGAGGTCGTTGTAGATGGCGATGTGGCTGGCCGGCATGTTGGGGAGATACTTGAGCAGCCACAACGGGTTGAGCAGCGGCATCCCGTCGGTGGCCCAACGATCGAACTCGAAGCCCCCGTCGTCGCCGCGGCACTTGGCCACACCGGAGGTAAAGTCCTCCGGCAACGTGAGCATGTAATCCGACCCGAACACACACCCGAATCGCTCCGGAACTCGATTCGCCCCCAGCAGGCCGCAGTCGTGGAGGGCGCGCTGTGCCGCGGCAACGGCCATCTGGCTCTCCCGGCACATGACCTTGAGCCCCTTGCGGATCGCCTTCTTCGTCTCCCCCTCGAGTGGCCCGAAGTTGTCGATCTCACCGGTGAAGCCGCGGGCCTCGGCGCCGTGATGGAGCGGCAGCCCTTCGGTCGGAAACAGGGAGATCGGTCCGACGGCACTTTGCCCGGAGGCGAGGCCCGACCAGAGCTCATCCGGCGAGAGCCCGAGGGGCGAGACGAGCCCCACCCCAGTGACGACGACGCGGCGGACGGGAGCGGTCATGCAAGGTTCCTCGGGGCGCCGGCACGCTGGCGGGGCCGGCTGCCCGGACAAGCGGACATCAGGAGGGCATCAGAAACGCCAAAGGCATCTACGGTGTCCCACGGAGCCGGGGCTCCACGAACACCACCACGTCGGTTCTCTTGGCGTCGGCGAGGAGCGCCGCAGAACCGGCGGTATTGTTGCCCGGCACCGGCCAGGGCACCAACCCCAGCCCCACGACGAGGACCTGGGTGGTCGGCCAGCGGAAGCGTTCCCCAATGCGGACGGCCGAGACCTGCGGCACCTCGATCTGGGCCCGCTGCCGATCGGGGGTCGGGAGCGTGACCGGCACGATCGCCATCCGCTCGACCTGGTCGATGCGACAGCGGAGGACCGCCTCGACCGCAGTGCCGTCCCGGCTGAGGAGCGGCTGGACGTCGAGGGTGATCCCTTCGTCACAGGCGGCCGGGAACGTCTGCCAACCCGGTGCCACCGGCACCGGCTGGATCTCTTGCACGTAGGGACGCTTCCGACCGCCGGCGAGGACCGCCGGAAGCCCGTTGGCCGCCTGCACCGCGCCGGTCGGAAGCTCGGCACAATCGCCGCGGCGGCGGAACATCGCCAGGAGCGTGGCCGCCTCCTCGCGCGACATGATCCAGGCCTGAACGCCGGGGGTCGCCGCCGGAATTGCGTGGAGGAGGGCACGGGCGTCGTTCCGCCACGACGGCGTCCCCACTCCCATCACCCTGACGGCGAAGCGGTGGGGAGTATCCGCCGCGGTGGTGAACCGGGCCACGATCTCCTCGACCCGCTTTTGCATCTCCGGCTGGTGGAACACCCGGAGTTGGTTCTCGTCGGCCGAGAGCGACGCCGGCACGGCCCCGTGCCAGGCGGCATAGCCGGTCTCTTGGAGCACCCAGTCGACGATGTATTTCTGACTCCCGGGTCCGGCCTGCCTGACCCAGGGGGAGATGTCATGGGCGGCGAAGGTCTGCCCCGCCTCGGCTGGCAGCTGAGCCTGGGCCCTGGTCGCGCCGGACCCGAGGAGCGTCACCACGAGGCTGCCCCACGCTGCGGCACAAAACAGGGAGCGGGGAAAAGGCATCGAACGGACCCCCGTGGGGAGCGATCTGCAGCCGCCCGGCCGGGATCCCCCGAGCGACGGCAAGGCTGCCGATCGCCGGCAGGGTAGGGGGGGCAACGCGGGCACAGCAAGGCGAATCAGGCCCGGGCCAGACCGGCGGGTATGACGCCGCTTGCCCCCTACCATGACTCGCGAGCCCGTTGGCTACTTGAATCTGGCCAGCACCAAGGAGGCGTTATGCCCGCCGAACCCGAAACTGTTGCTCATCGTGATGTCGACGCGTGCCTCGCGGGCAACGCGTGGAACGTAGTCGAGATCGCAATCAGGATCGGGATTCTCGAGATTGATCGTCGGAGCGATCACTCCGCGGGCGAGCGTCAGCGCACAGACCACGAGTTCGATGCCACCACTGGCTCCGAGCGTGTGCCCGAGTTGGCTCTTCGTACTCGACACGGCCAACCGGGAGGCATGCGGGCCGAACACGCGCTTCATCGCCACCGTCTCGGCCTTGTCGCCGAGCGGGGTGCTCGTGCCATGGGCGTTGATGTACTCGATCCGCTCGGGTGAAAGCCCGGCATCCTCGAGCGCCAAGGACATTGCCCTGGCCGCGCCGCGCCCTTCCTCGTCGGGCTGGGTGATATGGCCGGCATCGCCGCTGGCCCCGTAGCCCATGAGTTCACCGTAGATCCTCGCGCCTCGGCGACGGGCATGCTCGAGTTCCTCGAGGACCACGACACCGGCCCCCTCGGCGAGAACGAAACCGTCTCGTTCGGCGTCGAACGGACGGCTCGCGCGCTGGGGGTCGTCGGTGCGGAACGACAAGGCCCGCATGTTCTGGAAACCAGCCAAACCCATCGGCGTCAGCGCCGCCTCACTCCCGCCGGTGACCATGACGTCGGCATCGCCGTTTTGGATCGACCGCAGAGCGCAGCCAATCGAGTTGCCGGCGCTGGCGCACGCGGTGGCCACGGCGAAGTTCGGCCCCTTGATGCCGTACATGCTCGACACATGACCGCTACCGGAGTTCACCATCAGTTTTGGAATGGTGAACGGCGAGACCTTGTCGATGCCCTTCGACAGCAGCCGCTCGTGCTGCGTCTCGAACTCCGACAGGCCTCCGATGCCGGAGCCGATCACGACGCCGCAGCGGTACGGATCCTCGAGGGAGAA
>JBIIQL010000258.1:0-5603 GCA_044342095.1 Pirellulales bacterium | reverse complement strand
TGATCGCCAGTGGGTTATCGTGAAAGATGGGGATATTGGCCTTCCGCATCTCGGCGACGATGGTGAGCGCTTGGCGGACGCGCGCGATGCTGTCGCCTTCAGCCCGCTTGGCAAAGTGCCGCAGGAGCGTGCGGACGGGAAGCAGGCTCGACCAGCCGGGCATGCAGTTGTAGGTCACCTCGACGATGCCGTCGGGCTTCAGGTGCCGGCGGATGATCCCGAGCACGCATCGCCGGAGCTCCGGGCTCACCCAACTGAACACCCCGTGGAGCGCGATGAAGTCGAACTTCGGCAGGTCGGCGGGCATGTTCGCGAAGTCGGCACACAGCACCCGCACGTTGCGCAGGCCCGTGGCGGCCACCTCCTGTTCGATGTGCTCGGTGTGCACGGGCATGAAGTCGACACCGGTGAAGCGGCCCTGGGGATTCGCCGCCGCGAGCGTCAGGAGCGTGCTACCGAAGCCACAGCCGAGTTCGAGGAAATCGAAACCCTCCCGGACTGCGGGCGGTCGGATGCCCAGCAGCGACGCGACGTATCGCAGGCGGGCCGGGGCCATGAAGGGGTAATAGCCGGGCAGATAGGAGACGTCGGTCACGTAGCCGGCGGAGGTGGGCGTTTCTGATGGCATGGTCGCGGTACCTGACGCGTCGGGCCGGCGGAGACGATGTTGTAGCACGGGCGCTGTCCGGTCAGCATGGCGGAAAGGCCGGTCACGAAGGTAGGATTCAAGCTATGGCCAAGTCGATTCCCAACGATGTCCAGCTCCTTCCGAGCCTGCTTGACCGCCTGCTCGACGACCACCCGGAGGAAAGCCGGGAGCCGGCTTGGCGGGAGGTTCAGGTGGTCCGCGTCCTCAAGACGAGCCTCTGTCGCGACCTCCAAAACCTCCTCAACGCCAGCCGCACGTTGTCGGTGATCCCCGAGCATTACGCAGCTCTGAAAACGTCGCTGCTCAATTACGGGCTGCCGGATCTGCAGAGCATGGAGGTTCGGGAGGATCACGACCTCGGGCACTTGTGTCGGTTGATCGAGGAGTCGATCCAGGCCTTCGAGCCCCGGCTTCAGGGGGTGCGAGTCCGACCTGTCGTCGATGGTGATGACAAGAAGCCGATCGACCGCCGTGTGCGGTTCGAGATCGAGGCCGTGCTCGTCGTCGAGCCGCTGCGGGAGCCAGTACTCTTCTCGTCGTCGCTCGATGTCGCCAGCGGGGAGTTCGCCGTGGAGGGAGGGGCATGAGCGACGACTTGCTGCCGTACTACGACCGAGAGTTGGCGATTCTGAGATCGCTGGCTGGCGAATTCGCCGAGCGCCATCCGAAGATCGCCGGCCGGCTCAGCCTGGGGCGTGACGAGTCGCAGGATCCCCATGTCGAGCGAATGCTGCAGGGAGTGGCGTTCCTGGCGGCACGGGTGCAGAAGCGACTCGACGACGACTTCCCCGAACTGACCGACGGACTCCTCGACCTCCTCTACCCCCATTACCTCCGGCCGATACCGTCGCTAGCGATCGCAGAGTTCGCCATCGATCCAAAGCAGGCGCAACTGACCGCCGGCTACCTGCTCTCCCGCGGCACGGCGGTTGAGACCGAGGAGGTGGACGGTGAGCGTTGTCGCTACCGCACCTGCTTCGAGCAGCGTCTCTGGCCGCTGAAGATCGCCTCGGCTGGCCTTTCTGGTGCCCCGTTCCAGTTGCCAGTCATTCCCCCCGCAGGCGTCGTGGCCGTCCTCTCGTTATCGATCGAGACCCTCTCCGGCGAGGTCCGCGTCGGGCAGATGGCGCTTGATTCGCTCCGACTGCACCTCCACGCCGAGGCTGGGCAGTCGATGCACGAGCTCTACGAGCTTCTGCTAACAAAGTGTCTGGGGGTGGTTATCGCCGATGGACCGGCCGATCCGCAGGCCGTGGTGCTGCCTCGCGATTGCCTCGTAGCCGCCGGATTCGAGCCGGCGGATGCCGCGATCCCGGACGACGCGAGGAGCTTTTCCGGCTACCGGCTGCTGTCGGAGTTCTTCACGCTGCCGCAGAAGTTCATGTTCATCGATCTCAAGGGGCTCACGCCCCGGGTGATCGGCCGGATCGGGACGAAGATGCACGTCTCGATCCTCCTCTCGGCGACGAGCCGTGAGTTGGAGCGGGTGCTCTCGGCGAGAGCGATCCGGCTGGGGTGCACGCCGATCGTCAACCTGTTCACGCAGCAGCTCGATCCGATGCGGCTCGACGCGGCACGGAGCGAATGCTGCGTCACGCCCGATGCACGGCGTCCGCGGGCGGTGGAGATCTACGCGCTGGAGTCGGTGCAGGCCGCGCCGGCCGGGGACGACCCCGTTGACGTCCTCCCCTTCTACGCGGTGGCCGCTGGCGACGAATCGGTGGCATCGGCCACCGGCAGCGGGCTGCGACGGCTTCGCTGGCAGGCTTCCCGGCGCACGCACCGCGAGCCGCGGCCGGACGGCGTCAGTGATGCGGCCACCGACACCTGGATTTCCCTTGTCGACGAGGTGGGGGGGCCGGCTGCGGTCTCGGATCTGATCGTTCACACGCGGGCGCTGTGCACCAATCGCAATCTTCCCAGCCGGCTTCCCTTCGCCGTGGGGCGTCCGCGGTTGACTCTGCCCGACGGGCAGGGGCCGCTCGGGCCGGTGACGTGCCTGACGCGGCCCACCCGGCCGCTCCGAACGCTGCCCGGCCGCGGGGCCGCATGGCGAATCATTTCCCACCTCTCGCTCAACCATCTCTCGCTCGCCGACGCCGGTGACGGCCGCGCCGCGCAGGCGCTGCGGGAGATGCTCAGGCTTTACCTCCTCGACGACCTCGACGATTACGACCAGAAGCAGCGGTGGATCCAGGGAATCATCGGTGTCTCGAGTCGTCGTGTCGCGGCCCGGGTTGGGGGGCGGGGCGGCGTCTGCCAGGGGCTCGAGGTCCGCCTCGAGCTCGACGAGGAGCGGTTTTCCGACAAGGCGGCGTATCTGTTCTCGAGCGTCCTCGACCGATTTTTCGGTGCGTGGGTGAACCTCAACGCCTTCACCCGGCTGGTGTCGACGTCGCGGGAGCGGGAGAGCCGTCGGGAACAGTGGACCTGGCCGCCGCGGGCCGGTGACAGGGTGCTCGCATGAGCGTCCCTTCGCCGTCCGAGACTTCCCCGGGAGGGGGCCCGGCGCCGGCGAGCCGTCGGGTGTTGGAACGGCTCCACCGCGAGCCGCAGCGATTCGAGCTTTTCCAGGCGGTGAGGCTCCTCTTCGCGGATGCCGTCGCCAACACCGCAGCGGCGGACAGCACGGCGCCGCCCACGTCGGGGAGCCCCGGTCTCGGAGCCCTTCCGGGAGGGACCATCCGGTTTCATTCGTCGGCAACGCTCGGATTTCCCTCGGGCGCGATCACGGCGATCCGCCGCGACGGCCCGACCGATCGTTCGGCAGGGACGGGGGTGGGGTGTACCCACGTCGACGTTTCCTGTTTCGGGATGATCGGCCCGACCGGCACGCTGCCGCAGCACTACACGGCGCTCGTGGTCGAGCGATCGCGACGCTATCGCGACACGACGCTCCGCGAGTTTCTCGACATCTTCGTCCAGCGGATGACGGTGCTGCTGTGCCGGTCCTGGGCCAAATACCGGCCGGCGGTGCAGCAGGAACTGACGCTCCTCGCCGGGCAGGGGGTGTCGTGGGACGAGGCCGCCGAATCGCCGCGCGATCCGGTGACGACTGTCGTGGCGTCGCTTGTCGGGCTCGGCGGGAAAGGGCTGACGCACCGGCTTGCCGCCGCTGATGACGTGGTCTTCCGCCATGCGGCCCATTTCTCCCGCCAGCCGCGATCGGCCGAATCGCTCGAGCGGCTCCTCCGGGATGTCTACCGTGTGCCGGTGCGAGTGGAGCAGTTCGTGGGGCGGTGGCTCGAGCTAGAGCAGCCCGATCAGACCGCGCTTGCCAGCCGCGACCGACCGGAGGGGCTCAATGCCCGTCTGGGGGTGGACACGATCGCCGGCCGGCGGGTCTGGGACGTGGAGTCGACGTTCGAAGTGGCCGTGGGGCCGCTGACCGCCGCGGACTTCCGTTCGCGGCTGCCAGGCACGGCGCGGCTCGCGGCGCTCGGCGATCTGCTTCGCCTCTACGCAGGCCCGCAATTCGAGATCCGCGTGCGGCTGGTGCTCGCGGCGGCCGCGGTGCCGCCCTGCCAACTCGGCGGCGACGAACAGTCGATGTCCCTGTCGGGATCGCGGCTCGGCTGGACGACCTGGCTCGGCGGCGGCCCGCGGCGCGATCGCGGCGACGCGGTTTTCCCGGTCGGGTGACTCGTGAAACCGCACGGAGCGACGGCATCGCGGTCCTGACGCGGGCGTCGAGGTCCGTCGGGCCGCCGAAACGCGCGACCGCGCCGTCGATGTGACCCAGCGTGCCGTGTGGAGACCTTCATCGGTCCTGCTCCGCTTATTTCCGCAACTCGACGGGGTCCCCTAGAGTCGGCGTTCGAGGTTTCCTTCCGCGAGTGTTTCGCGGCCCCGGGCGCCCGCTTCGGCCCGCACCTCCTCACCGACGGCATGCAGATGTCCACGAACTACAACCGCTACCTTGATCTCCATCTGTGCACGTCCCTCGACATAGCGGACGTCAAGACCGAGAAAATGCAGAATGCGAGGGTTTCACGTACGACTCCGACGCCGTGTTCTTCAACAAGGGTAACTGCCGCAACTACACCGATGTCGAGATCACGACCGCCAACAAGAGCATGCTCGTCTTCCGCAATGGTGAGATCAGCGATGAACTGAAGCAGATGCGGTACATCGGCTGCATGGCGTCGATCGAGCAATTGACCGCGTCTCACGTCTATCCCAATCTCGAGGGGCTCGTGCGATGGATCGCCGACGCGACCACGACCAACAAGCTGCGGATCAACTGCCACGGAGCGGGAACGTCGACGGACGGTTTCTGCATGGGGAACACGTAACTCTCGGAGCAGGCCTTGGTCGACGCGCTCGTCCGTCACGGGCTGACACGTCAGGACAAAGGGGAGCAAAACACCTTCGAGTTGGCCCATGCCGCCCGATGGAAGCTCGACAGCGAAGTCTCCCGCTGTGAGAACGCGACGTGCGGACAGCAGTTTTCGAAGACCTGGTATGGCAGTTCGACGAAGCACCATTGCCGCCGCTGCGGTGGCATCTTCTGCGACAGGTGCAGCTCGAAGAGGATCGATCTGCGTGTCGCTTTGACCGGACCGAACAACGCCACCACGAACAACACCCGGAAGGCCCGGGTGTGCGACACGTGCTTCACCGAGGCGTTCGATGTCGAGCACAAGTTCGGCGGCGACCTTGCGCTGCAGGAGGTCTTCGGCCGGGACGCGGCGGGCGGCGAACTCAAGTACGGCCTCGAGACGATCGCGCTCGGCCTGTGCATGGGGGCGAGGGACGACGACGGCTTAAGCCCCGAACTGGCCGATGCGGCTGCAGGGACCTTGCAGGCGGGTTCGCTCGCGGGGCGGCTCCGTGGGGAATTGACGCGAAGGGGCCTGAGGGGCATCAAGATCACGGCCTCCAACACCGTGGTGGGGAACAGTGCGCGAACCGGGCTCGTCAACTCGGTCGGTGTCTCGTATCCCGGTGGCCG
>JBIIQL010000009.1:0-18387 GCA_044342095.1 Pirellulales bacterium | reverse complement strand
CGATCCGATTCGCGGCGTTGCGTCTTCAGGCGGCCGCCGCGGATCGGGACGGTGATGGAAGCCTGAACAGCGCAAAGAGTTCGTCGACCGTCAGCCCCGTGCTCCCCGCTTCGGAAGGCTCCGACTGCGAGAGAATCAGCTCGGAGAGGTCGCGCTTCTTCCGCAGCACCTCGTCGATGCGCTCCTCGATCGTGTCGGCGGCGAGGTATCGGGTGACCGTGACGGCGCCAGCGGCGCCGATCCGGTGGGCCCGGTTTACCGCCTGATCTTCGACGGCCGGATTCCACCACCGGTCGAAGAGGAAGACGTACTGCGAGAACTGGAGGTTGAGCCCGACGGCGCCGGCGCCGTAGGAGAGGAGCAGGACGGAGTGGCGGCGGTCATTCTTGAACTGTCGGATCGCCTCGTCGCGGGCCGCCGTCGACATCCCGCCGTGGTACTGCAAGGCCCCGAACGGAGCGAGCTCCTTCTCGAGCTTTCCGAGCGTCTCGACCCACTGGCTGAAGACGAGCGCTTTCCGGCCGCTGGCCTGCACCTCCCCGAGGTCGGCTTTGAGGCAGTCGAGCTTGGCGCTCTCACCTGAGTGGGTGTCGAAATTGCACACCTGCTTGAGCCGGAGGACGAGTTCGAAGACGTGGCGGATCGTCGCCGACCGCCCCATTTCCGCCAGCCGGAGGACGCCGTCCTCCTCGGCCCGCCGGTAGGTCTCGCGCTGCTCGGGGGTGAGTTCGATCCGTTCGTCGCGATTGAGCCGCGGAGGGAGGTCCTTGAGGACCTTGTCTTTCGTCCGCCGGAGGACATGGTCGGCGGCGGCGGCGCCGAGGGCCCGCGGTGACATCCGTTCGTCGAGGTGCCCCGGCGCGACGAACTCGAACAGGCCAACGATGTCGTCGGCGGAGTTCTCCACCGGGGTGCCGGTGAGGGCCCAGCTGCGGCGGCGCGAGAGGGCCCGGATGGCATGGCTGGTCTGGCTGGCGGAGTTCTTGATGCGCTGCGCCTCGTCGAGGACGACGAGATCGAACGAGGCCTTCAGTTCGGCGACGAGCTCCCGGTCGCGGACGACGCTCTCGTAGTTGGCGACTTTCACCGCGACGTCCGACAGGGCCCACTGCCAGCGACGCCGCTGGGGATCCCCCTCGATCACCGCCACGGGGATCTCCGGGGCCCAGTCGCCGAGTTCCCGCACCCAGTTCGACACCAGCCCCTTCGGACAGACGACGAGGACGCGACGGGCTTCGCCGGCATGGAGGAGGAGGCGGATCGAGGAGATCGCCTGCATCGACTTGCCGAGACCCATTTCGTCGGCGAGGACGGCGGCGTGCCGCGGCATGAGGAAGGCCATCCCCTCGAGTTGGAACGGGAACGGCTGACGGGGAAAGTCGAGATGGCAGGAGCGGAGGAGGGTTTCCAGGTCGGGCTGAAGGAGAAACCAGAGCCGTTCCTCCATCCGCACCACGTCCCCGGGAGGAGCGATCCTGGTCCTTGCCGGACGGTCAGGCCGGCGTACCGCCGGCTCCGTGGCGGCTGGCGGCAGGGCTGGTGCGGCGGCGGGCCGCGGGGGGGCTGCGAGTGCGGCGGGAGCGGCGCTGGCGCGGGGAAAGTGGAAGCTCGAGACTTTCGGCAGCGCGTCGAGCAGGCCGATGGACGCCACGGCAGGGGTCGATCCCGCCAGGGGAAGGCGGAGGACGCGCGGCGATGGCAACCCCTCGGGCTGCCAAGCGGGACGGAAGCTCACCGGCGGCAGGCTCAGCTCCGCGCTCCGCAGGGCGTGGCTGCTGCCGCCGGTCGGCGTAGCCCCTGGGATCTCTCTGGCCATGATTTCTTCCTCCGCGTCGCCTCTCGTTCCAGCAGCCTCAGGGCGAAGGAGGCGTGCGGAGCCCTGCCAGGGCGGCTCAGTGCCGCTGGGCCTCGTCGATCGCGGCTCGGATCCGCTCGAAGGGCTCGCTGAGATCGACGGCGCCGGCCAGCGCCGTGAGCCCGTCGATCACCGAGGCATGCCGGTCGGCCGGCAGGCTGATCACCGTCGTGCCGAAACGGACGAGGGCTTCGTCGTCGCGCGGTGCCGAGGGAACCGGTTCGGAACGGTGGACGAGGCCGACAGGCAGGGGCGTGTGCGGGCGGACGTGGAGCAGCGTCTCGGCGTCGATGAGGACGGCCACGGGGCGGGAGGTCGCCTCGGCGAGGAGATTGGCGCCGATCTGCCGGCCGTGGAGATGGCCGGGGAGCGTCGCCCCGTAGAGGATCTGCTGGGCCCGCGACACCTTCACCGGCGTCGTGCAGTGGAACTCCAGCGGTCGTCCCGTCGTGTCGACGACGAGATACCCGCCGAACACCCCGTGGGTGGGCGAATCGACCGTCGTGAGAAACCCGAAAGTCAGCGCTCTGTCGTTGGTGTCCACCGCGCCCCCATGCCGTCGCCCGCCAGGAGGCGGCCGTTCCGCAGGCCGTCGGCTGCGGATCCGCAGGGAACCGTCTCCCCGCCAGCCCTTGCATCGGGTGACGGGACGCGCCACTTGAGGACCAGGAACCGCCCTCGGTCGTCCGGGGGGATCGGCGGGCCCGCCCCCGTAGGCTGGGGAAACCCTGACGGGAATCGCCCCTACCCGGCCGAACGGGGGTCGGAGGGCTACCATTCCCGTGCGCCTGGGTAGAATCTTGCTCGGTTCCCTCCTTCCCCATCGGCGGCCCGTGCCATGAGCGATCTTCCTCCCGTGTTCACGCAACTCGACATTTCCGCCACGTCGATCACGCCCGGGGGAGCCGCGCCCGATCCGCAGATGCGGCACCTGCTCGGAGAATCGATCGCCCTCCAGCAGCGGCAGATCGAACTTCTCTCCCGCCAATGCGAGCTGCTCACGGAGCTCGTCTCGCAGGTCTCGCTCCAGCAGCGGCAGCGGGCCGCGGAGCTCAAGGCCTGGAAGGATGCCAATCCAGAATTGGCCCGCTCCTGCCGACAGGCCGCCGAGTCGCTCGCCAAGGTGCACACCGAGTTCCTTGCCGGGGTTGCCTCGGAGGCCTTCGAAAACGCCGAGAACTTCACCGACAGCGAATATGCCCTCGGCGAGTTCATCGATCGCTACGGCCCCCGCCTCGCCCACTTCAACGGGGTGCTGCAGCTCTTCGCCCAGCTCGGAGCCCCCCCGGTGCCCCCGGCGGACGGCTGATCGGTTTTTCAGACCCTGTTCCGTTTGTCCGCCCACTGTTTCCTCTTCCCATCCCTTTTCGTGGCCGCACTTGTGGCTGCGGATGGAAACCCACCCCTTCGAGAGATCCCGCGATGTCGACCGACGTTTCCGCCAAGAAGCCGGTGTTCCAGGTTGCCGACGAAGCCGCCGTGAAGCAGGCCCGCGCGACCCTCGATGCCCACGCCGTGGAGATGATGGCCTGGCACTTCCATCCCTCGACCGGCTGTCCGTTCTGGCTGGAATATGCGAAGTCGCTGAAGTTCGACCCGATCACCGAGGTGAAAAACTACGACGATCTGAAGAAGTTCCCGCCGTTCGAGGACGAATGGCTCCGCGGTGGTCCGGTGACGCGATGGATCCCCAAGGGCTTCGCCGGGCAGCCCGCCTATGTCTTCGAGACCGGCGGCACGACCGGCGTGCCGAAGTCGCGCGTCAACATGCGTGACTTCCGCACCGATTACGAGCAGTTCAGCGACACGCTCCCCGAGGAATACTTCCCGCGCGGCGCCAACTGGCTGATGCTCGGGCCGTCAGGGCCTCGCCGGCTGCGACTGTCGATCGAGCACCTCGCCCAGCACCGCGGCGGCATCTGCTTCTGCGTCGATCTCGATCCACGCTGGGTGGTGAAGCTCATCCAGAAGGGATGGATGGAGCATCTCGAGGCCTACAAGCAGCACTGCATCGACCAGGCGATCACGATCCTCGAGGCGGGCCACGACGTGAAGTGCATGTTCACGACGCCGAAGCTCCTCGAATCGCTGGCGCTCGGGCTCGAGAAGCGGGGAACGACGATCCGCAAGGCCGGGATCACGGGGATCTTCTCCGGGGGCACCGAGTTCACCCCGCAGTGGACCCGCTTCGCCGTGGAGGAACTCCTCGACGGCGCCTTCATGACGCCCACCTACGGCAACACGCTCATGGGGCTGGCGGCTTCGCGGCCAGTGGTGCCGGCCGACGGCTACACGATCGCCTACTACGCCCCGCAGCCCCGCGCGGTGATCGAGGTCGTCGACTTCGACGACACCAACACCGTCGTCCCCTACGGCGGCACCGGACGCGTCAAGCTGACGACCCTCACGAAGGAGACGTTCGTCCCCGGCTTCCTCGAGCGCGACGAGGGGGAACGCGAGCTTCCCTACGCGAAATACCCGTGGGATGGCATCAGTGGCGTGCGGCCGTTCCGTGAACTCGCCGCCTCGACCACCGTCGGCGTGTATTGATTTTACACCCGCCGGGCCGTCGTGGCCCCGGCGGGCTTGGGGCTGAGGACAGCCTTGCTGCCCTCAGCGGAGGCTCGCGGTCGCACCTCCGGGCGACCGTGGGCGGCTCCTGGGGTGGCAGACGGCGTTCCTTTTGAATCTGGATCTCTCGAAAACGTTGCAGGAGTCCTGTTGATGCATCTCCCCGCCTTCCGTTTCGGCAAGCCTTATGAGTCGATCGAGCGGACGAAGCTCGTCCACTTCCTCACCGGCGAGCCGGTGGCGGAGGTCAGCCAGGTCGGCGGGGCGCTCGTTGGCCGCGACATGCAGAAGGCGGCCAAGGCCCGCGAGGCTCTCCTGACGCTCGACCCGGAGGACGTCGTCGAGCGTCTCCAGACGGCGGGAAATCTCTACGCCCACGGCACGGTCACCGTCGGTGACACGAAGCAGTCGCCCGACGATTTCGTCAAGCAGCAGTCGGCCACGACGGGGCTCCCTGAGAACCTCTGTCGGGCGAACATGCAAAAGAACATGTTCGTCCTCTCGAACATGGACCGGATGCTCGATGCCCTCTCCCGCGGCCTGCCGCCGGAGATCTTCTGGAAGGGCTACGGCCGTGAGCAGCGCGACGTCGTCGTCAGCTATCAGGCTCAGTCACCGGTGCTCGGCCTCGTCCTCCCGTCAAACTCTCCCGGCGTCCACACCCTCTGGCTGCCGGTGATCGCCCTCGGTGTCGGCCTCGTCATGAAGCCGGGCGGTCAGGAGCCCTGGACCCCGTATCGGATGGCGGCGGCGATGATCGAGGCTGGCATACCCCCCGAAGCGATCGGGCTCTATCCGGGCGCCACCGATGTCGGCGCGTCGATCCTCGCCTCCTGCAAGCGGAGCATGATCTTCGGGAGTGCCAAGACGGTCGAGCAGTACCGGGGCAATCCCGGCGTGCAGGTCCACGGCCCCGGCTTTTCGAAGATCCTCATCGGCGATGACGTCGTCGACCGCTGGGAGGACCACATCGACATGATGGTGGAAAGCGTCGCCATCAATGGCGGCCGGGGCTGCATTAACTGCTCGGCGATCTGGGCCAGCCGGCACACCGAGGCGATCGCTGCGGCGCTCGCCGAACGGCTCGGGCCGGTCGATGTGCTCCCCCCCGACGATCCCCAGGCGAAGCTCGCGGCGTTCACGATCCCCGGCGCCGCCAAGGCGATCTGGGGGCAGATCGAGGGGGGCCTCGCGGCTCCCGGCGTGAGCCATCCGACCGAGAAGTACGGCCCGCGGTTGGTGGAGGGGGAGCGATGCGGCTGGCTGCGGCCGGTCGTCGCCCACTGTTCCTCGCCGGATCCGGTGATCTCGAAGGCGGAGTACATGTTCCCGTTCGTGGCGGTGGTGAAGTGCCCGCAGGGGCAGATGCTCGAGAAGATCGGCCCGACCCTCGTCGGCACCGCGCTCACCGAAGACCCCGCTTTCCAGCGATCGCTCATCGATTGCACCGAGATCGATCGCCTCAACCTCGGCTCCGTGCCGACGACGAAGCTCGATTGGCTCCAGCCTCACGAGGGGAACATCATCGACTTCCTCTACCGTTCCCGGGCCCTCCAGGTGCCGACCGGTGCCGGTGTCGCCTGATGCCCATCCCGAGCCATTCATGATCTCCACCCCGCAGCCGTTCGAGTTCCGTGCCGCCACGCGACTGGTCGTCGGACCCGGAACGGTCGATCGGCTCGGCGGGCTCGCCCGCGAGTTCGGCGGCAACCGGGCGCTGGTTGTCAGCGATCCGGGGGTGGTGAGGGCGGGGCATGCCGGGCTGGCGATCGCGGCGCTCGAGTCGGCGGGCTATGCCGTCGCCACGTTCACCGACGTCGGCGAAAACCCGACGACCGCCCACGTCGCCGCCGGGGTGGAGGTCGCTCGCCGGGTCCGCCCCGACGTCATCGTGGCGATCGGTGGCGGCAGTTCGATGGACTGCGCGAAGGGGATCAACTTCGTTCATTCCTGTGGCGGTCGGATGCACGACTACCACGGCCGTGGCAAGGCGACTGGCCCGATGCTCCCGTCGATCGGCGTGCCGACGACGGCGGGGACGGGGAGCGAGACGCAGTCCTTCGCGCTCATCAGCGATGCCGAGACGCACGTCAAGATGGCCTGCGGTGACCCACGGGCGGCGTTCCGGGTGGCGATCCTCGACGTCAGGCTCACTCTCACCCAACCCCCCCGCGTGACGGCGCTGACCGGCATCGATGCCCTCTCCCATGCCGTCGAGAGCCATGTCAGCCGGGCGGCGACGCCGGCCTCGAGGCTCTTTTCCCGCGAGGCCTTCCGCCTCCTCGCCGCCGGTCTGCCGCGGGTGTTTGCCGATCCCGGCGATGTCGCCGCTCGCGAGGCCGTTCAGCTGGGCGCTTCGTGGGCCGGGATGGCGATCGAGAACTCGATGCTCGGTGCCGCTCATGCCCTCGCCAACCCACTCACCGCGGTCCACGACGTCGTCCACGGACAGGCGGTCGGGATGATGCTCCCCCATGTCGTCCGCTTCAACGCCGCCGGCGACGATGCCCCCTACGCCGAGCTCGTCGCCGCGCTCCCCGACGGTGTGCAGCCCGAGGGGCCTCGGGCTGGGGACCGGCTCGCTGCCTGGCTCGAGGGGGTCGTGGCGGCCGGTGGCCTCGCCTCCTCGCTCTCCAAGGCGGGGATCGCGGCACCCGATGTCGGGTTTCTCGCCGCCGCCGCCGCGAGCCAGTGGACGGCGGGATTCAACCCGCGCCCTGTCGCCGTCGAGGATCTGACGAAGCTCTACGAGGAGGCCCGATGAGTTTCTGGAGTCGTCCGACCGGCCCTCGATCACGCTTGTGTCGCGGGATCGTGGTGCTGGCGATGTTGCTCGGGGGGCATGCGGCGGTTGCCGCGGAGGGGGGCGACGAAGCGGCCGCCGATGCGTGGCCGATGTTCCGCGGCGTCCTCGCCGGTTCGGGGCGCTCCGCGGCCCGGATCACCCTCCCGCTGGCCGAGCGCTGGCATCGGCAACTCGAGAAGACCGCCTTCGAGGCGACGCCGGTCGTTGCCGCCGGGCGGATCTTCGTCGGTGATCTCGACGGCACCTTCCACTGCCTCGATCTCGTCGATGGGAAGACGATCTGGTCGTTCAAGACTGACGCCGGTTTTCCCTCGGCAGCGGCGGTATCGACCGACGCGGATGTGCCGCTGGTCGTCGTCGGCGATGGGGCCGGGATGGTGCGGGCCTTCGACGTTGCCAGTGGCGAGATCCGCTGGACCCACGAGACCAGGGGAGAAGTGTCCGGGGGACCGACGCTCCTGCCGGGCGACGACGGGACGCGCGTCCTCATCGGCTCGCAGGATGCGACCCTCGCCTGTCTGTCGCTTGCCGACGGCAAGGTCATCTGGAAGCACACCATCGCCGATCAGATCCGCTGTTCTCCGACGGTGGCGGCCGGGAAGGTGCTCCTGGCCGGCTGCGACGGGAAGCTCCATGTCATCGACGCCTTGACCGGCACCGAGGATGTCGCGGTGGCGATCGACGGCCCCACCGGCACGACCCCCGCGGCCACCGGGAGCCTGGCTCTGTTTGGAAGCGAGGGGGGCGTGTTCTGGGCGATCGATGTCACGGCCGGGAAGGTCGCCTGGAAGCTCGTGCCCCAGGGAAATGGTCAGGCCTTCCGCTCGAGTGCCGCGATCGCCGGCGACGTTGCCTTGGTCGGCACGCGTGGCCGGGCCGTCGAGGCCTTCGCGATCGCCGATGGCGCGCGGGCCTGGCGGCAGGGGATGCGCGGGCGGGTCGACGGCTCGCCGGTCGTCGTCCACCTCGGCGAAGCCGGTGACGGTGCCCTCGGTGAGCAGGTGGCGATCGTCGGCGATTCGGCCGGCAAGGTCGTGGCCCTGCGGACGACCGATGGCGAGATCCTCTGGGAGTTCGACGCCGGCAACGGCTTCGCCTCCTCGCCGGCCGTGGCGGCCGGGTGCGTGATCATGGCCTCCGGGGACGGCACGGTGTGGTGCTTCGAAGCGGAGGGGAAGTGAGGTCGGAAACGCCCCGCCGACGATCCCCATGTGGCACCAACGTGAACTCCGCCTCCCTCCCCTCCCCCGCGGGTTTCATGTCATCACCCGGCCGGTCGTCGACGCTCTCCCGGAGCTGACGGCGATCCGTATCGGCCTTCTCCATGCGTTCGTCTGCCACACGTCGGCGAGCCTGTCGATCAACGAGAACGCCGACCCCGACGTTCCCCGCGATCTGGCGATGGCCGTCGATCGGATCGCCCGGGAGGATTTCCCCTACCGCCACACGATCGAAGGGGACGACGACATGCCGGCCCACGTCAAAGCGGCGCTCGTCGGCACCTCGGTGACGATTCCCGTCCGGGATGGCAGGCTCCTTCTCGGCACCTGGCAGGGGATCTATCTCGGCGAGCACCGCGACCGTGGCGGACCGCGCCGGCTCGTGCTCACCCTCCAGGGAGAATGAACGATGCGCGAGTCTGATGAGCCAGAGCCTGGAGGACCGGAACGCTGGCCTGTGGCCGGCGGCCCTCCCTTCGACCCCGAACGTTTCCGACGCGAAGGACGGGTCGTCATCGACTGGATCGCCGACTACTGGGCATCGCTGCCGACGCACCGCGTCCTCGCCGATGTCGAGCCGGGGGAAATCGCAGGCCGGCTCCCCGCGGCGGCGCCCGAGTGTCCCGAACCGCTCGCTGCCGTTCTCGGCGATCTCGAGCGGATCATCGTTCCCGGGCTCACGCACTGGCAGCATCCCGGCTTCTTTGCCTACTTCCCCGCCAATGCTTCCGGGCCGTCGATCCTCGGCGAACTGCTCAGCGCCGGTCTCGGGATCCAGGGGATGCTGTGGACAACGTCGCCGGCCGCGACGGAGCTCGAAGGGGTGGTCGTCGACTGGCTCCGCCAGCTCCTTGGCCTCCCCGACCGCTTCCGCCTTGGGGGGGAAGGCGGCGGGATGATCCAGGATTCCGCCTCCAGCGGACTGCTCTGTTGCCTCGTGGCGGCGCGGGAGCGAGCGGCAGCCGTCAGCGCTGGACAGGGCGTGGTCTACGCCAGTGCCGACGCCCATTCGAGTGCCGTGAAGGGGGCGAAAATCGCCGGCTTCCCCGCTGCGGTGATCCGCCGGATCGACACCGACGGCAGCGGCCGCCTCCGCCCCGATCTCCTCGAGGCCGCGATGCGCGACGATGCGGCGGCGGGCCGAGTCCCCTGTTTCGTCGTCGCCACCGTCGGCACGACGGCCCGCGGGGCGATCGACCCGGTGGCGGCCATCGGCACGATCGCCCGCCGCTACGGCGCCTGGCTCCACGTCGATGCCGCCTGGGCCGGGACGGCCGCGATCTGCCCGGAATACCGCGCGCTGGTGGTCGACGGGGCCGAACTCGCCGACAGTTGGGGGACCAACCCGCACAAGTCGATGCTCGTCAATTTCGACTGCCACTGTCTCTGGATCGCCAGCCGCCACGCACTCGGCGGCGCCCTTTCGACGAAGCCCGAATACCTCCGCACGGCCGCCGGCGATTCGGGGGCGGTGGTCGATTACAGCGATTGGCAGGTGTCGCTCGGCCGCCGGTTCCGGGCCCTGAAACTGTGGATGGTGTTGCGGATGATCGGTGCGGAGACACTCCGGCAGCGCGTCCGCGACCAGGTCGCCTGGACGGCCGAGTTCGCCGCCCTCGTGGCAAACGATCCGGCCTTCGAGATCCTTTCCCCCCCCAGCCTGGCCCTGGTGACCTTCGCTCTCCGGGCCGGGGATGAGGCGACCGCCGAACTGCTCACCCGGGTCAACCGCATCGGCTCGGTATTTCTCAGCCACGCCCGGGTCGGCGGCCGTCATGCCATCCGCCTGGCCGTCGGCGGCACGCTCACCAGCCGGGCCGACGTCCTCGGGGCCTGGGGGGTGATTGCCGCCGCGGCCGATCCGGCCCCCGTTTCGAAGGAGCGCGCCCCCGGGGGGGGGGAACGGTGAGCCGCCGGTCGGAGGAACAGCCCCCCTTCTCCAGATTTCCAAAGACGGGGAACTCTGGGGAATGTCTCCGGTCCCCGCCAACTGTCACGATCCTTTTCGCCCGTTTTTTCGATAGAGAGGCTGTCGTTTTCCCGACGCCGAACATTCTCCGATCGGCCCCGTACTATTTGGTGCGACCGTTTTCGGCAGGGCTCTGTCAGGGCTGCCGGGCGGGCGAGGAGCATCAACATCATGGCCCGAAAAGACGCCCTTGTGAACCTTCGGACGATTCTCGTCCGCCGTCGCGACGCCCTCCGCAGTGCGCTGGCAGGCGACCTCTCGCTTCTCCGTGAGCTGCACGGGGAGACGACGGGAGACGTCGTCGACGCTGCGCTCGACACCGCCCAGGACGAAATCAGCTCGCAGCTGGCCGAGGTGGAGAGCCGCGAGCTCGCCCACATCGAAAACGCGCTTGCGCGGATGAAGGCCGGCGAGTACGGCGTGTGCGAGGTCTGCGCGAAGAAGATCCCGATGGCCCGCCTCGACGCCCTGCCCTACGCCACGATGTGCATCGAGTGTCAGCGAGAGATCGAGCGGAGCGGGGGGATGGGCTCCAGCCGGGATTCCTACGACGAATCCTCCGCCGACCTCGAAATCGACGTCTCCTGATCCTTCTTACGCCGGCCGGTCGTGGGCTCAAGCCCCGTCCGGCCCGCCGGTTCCGCGGGGGGAAGTGCGTGGCCCCGAGGGGCTCCCAGGCACGTGGGTGGCGGGGCTCGGATGGCGGTATGATGTCGCGGTCTCGCGTCCGCCTCCGAGAGCGTCACATCCATGGGCTCCAATCCGTTGTTCGCGCGATTCCTGTCGCCACGCTTCGGCCGTCGGCAGGCGGGGGTGCTGCTGACGCTGCTCCTCGTGGTGGCTCGGGCATCCGCCGAGGAGCCTCCTCCCCTGCAGCCGATCGCTCCGCGGGTGGCCGGCGAATCCGACGGGAGCGGAAGGATCGTGGCGGATGCCGCAGGGCGGGTCGACCCAGCCCGTCCATCGCGCCTCTCTCCCGACGAGCGCGACCGGCTCTATGCGCAGATCGAGCGAGACGCGGAGGAACTCGAGCGGCAGGGGGCTCAGCTCCGCCGCCTGACGATGTTGCTGCGGCCGTGCGTCGTCCACATCGATGCCCGCAAGCCCGCCCAAAAGACGCGCGGGGCGAAAGCGGGCGACGAGGACGAGGCCGGATCGGGAGTGATCGCGAGCGTCGCCGATCGGCTCGTCGTGATCACCAACCGGCATGTCGTCCATGGTGCCGAACTCGACAATATCGTCATCCGGCTCGACGACGGTCGTGAACTGCGGCCGCTGCGGATGTGGACCGATCCGGCCACCGACATCGCCGTGCTGACGATCACCGGTACCGATCTGGTTTCCGCCCGGCTCGCGGAGCGGGACGGCGTTCAGATCGGCGACACCGTTCTGGCCATCGGCAGCCCGTTCGGACTGTCGCATTCAGTGACCCTCGGCATCGTGTCGGCGAAGGGGCGCCGCGATCTCGAGCTGGGCGACGAGGGGGTGAAGTTCCAAGACTTCATCCAGACCGACGCGGCCATCAATCCCGGCAACAGCGGAGGGCCGCTGGTGAACCTCCGCGGCGAAGTGGTCGGCCTCAATACGGCGATCGCGAGCAACTCCGGCGGCAGCGAGGGGATCGGGTTCGCCATTCCGGTTTCGATGGTGATGTTCGTGGCCCGGCAGCTCGTGGAGAACGGCGCCGTCGCCCGGGCCTACCTGGGCGTCACGCTCGACCGGACGTTCACCCAGAAGACCGCGGAACGCCTCGGGATGGTGCGGGCGGTGGGGGCGAGGGTGTCGGGAGTGACGAAGGGATCGCCCGCCGATTCGGCCGGGATCCAGCCGGATGACGTGATTCTCGAGTTCGACGGCCAGCCGATCGACGACGACGACCATCTCGTCAGCCTCGTGAGCGTCACCCCCACGAATCGGAACGTATCGTTGGGGGTTTTCCGCGGGCGTCAGCGGATCGAGCTCCAGATGCCGGTGGCCAGCCGCGAGCAATTCGAGCCCCGCTGACGGGAGGGGGATGCGGATGGGAGAGATGACGGCGAACGTGCTTGGATGGCTCAAGGGGATCGCCCCCGGCTCGCGCTCGCTCCTCGACGCCTCGGCGCGACGGATCGTCACCGAGGTGGAGGGCCTGTCGGCCGAGATGGCGGGCCTGAGTGATGCGGCCCTGCGGCGCACGGCGCGCTCGCTGTCGTACCGGGCCAAGGCGGGGGAGCCGATCGAGTCGCTGATGGTGGAGAGCTTCGCGGCGACGCGCGAGGCTGGCCGCCGCGCAAACGGCATGCGGCATTACGACGTCCAACTCCTCGCCGGGGTGGCGTTGGTGCGTGGGGCGATCGTCGAGATGCAGACCGGCGAAGGGAAGACCCTCGTCGCCACGCTCCCCCTGGCCCTCTACGCCCTCTGTGGCAAGGGGGCCCATCTCGCCACCGTCAACGATTATCTCGCCAAGCGCGACGCCGAGTGGATGGAGCCGATCTACCGCGTCCTCGGGATGTCGGTCGGCATCGTTCAATCGCAGATGGGCTTCGACGAGCGTCGTGAGGCGTACGCCAAGGACGTCACCTACGGCACGGCGAAGGAGTTCGGGTTCGACTTCCTGAAAGACCGTCTCATGGGACGCGAGATCGCCGAGGGACGCGGCGATCTCGGGGCGATGCTCACCGGCCATGCCACCTCGCAGGCCTCGAAGCTTCTCCAGCGGCCTTATTGGTTCGCGCTGGTCGACGAGGCGGACAACGTCCTCATCGACGAGGCCCGCACGCCACTGATCATCTCTTCGCCGCCGGGTGAGGCCCAGGCGACGGAGGAATCGTTGTTCCGCTTCGCCGCCGGGGCCGCGGCCCTGCTCGACATCGACGAGGACTTCGAGGTCGACGTCCAAAAACAGAACTGCGAGCTTCTCGGACCGGGCCGGAGCCGCGTCCGGGCGCTCGAGCGCCCCCCGCTCCTCGAGAGCCTGAGCCTCCTGGCGCTCTACGACGCGGTGGAACGGGCCCTGCGGGCGCGGCGGTTTTTCAACCGCGACCGGCAGTACGTCGTCCGCGACGGGAAGATCGTGATCATCGACGAGTTCACCGGCCGGGCCGCGGAGGGGCGGACATGGCGCGACGGGCTCCATCAGGCGGTCGAGGCGAAGGAGGGAATCGAGGTCACGGTGCCCTCGGGGCATGCCGCCCGGATCACGATACAGGATCTCTTCGCCCGCTGGCCGCACCTCGCGGGCATGACCGGAACGATCGCCACCAGCGCCCGCGAAATCAGCCGCACCTATGACGTCGGGGTGGCGGCGGTGCCGACGAATCGGCCGGCGATCCGCGAGCGCCTCCCCGCCGTCGTTTGCGCGACCCAGGCGGAGAAGTTCGGGCGGATCGTCGAGGAGACGGTGGCCATCCATGCCACCGGCCGTCCGGTCCTCATCGGCACGCGATCGATCGACAAGTCGGAGGAGTTGTCGCGGCTCCTCACCGAGGCCGGCCTGACCCACACCGTGCTCAACGCCCGGCAGATCGAACGCGAGGCGGAGATCGTCGCCCAGGCCGGGCAACCGGGGCAGATCACCGTCTCGACGAACATGGCCGGCCGCGGTACCGACATCCGTCTCGGGACCGGGGTCTATGACATGGGGGGCCTCCACGTCATCTGCACCGAGCTCCACGACTCGGCCCGGATCGACCGCCAACTCGTCGGCCGCTGCGGCCGGCAGGGGGATCCCGGGACGTGGCGGCAGTATGTCTCCCTCGATGACGACATCCTCGTGGCCGGCTACGGCCCCGATCGCGGCCGCCGGGTCGTCGCCAAGCTCCGCGCCGGGCTCGGAGGCGATCCCGAGCGGCTCCTTGCGGCGTTCACGAAGGCGCAGCGCCTCGTCGAGGCGCGGCATGTCCGGCAGCGGCGGGTCCTCGAGTATGTCGAGCGGCAGCGGGCCGAGGCCCACATCCAGATGAGTCAGGATCCGTATCTCGATTCGGCCTCCTGAAGCCTTTCGTCGCCCGAACCCCCCCATCCCCCGGCGTCGATCCGTTTCTCGGAGACTGCCAGGCCGGGGCCCAGATCGGCGTTGACTCCTCGTGCCTCGTTTGTGACCCTCCTGCCCCCCCATGTCCCCGGGGACGGTGGCAACGTGTCGAGGAACGAGATGGGTTTCAGCGGGCCGCTCCGATCCGCACCTGTGCGGCGATACTCCGCCCTGTGGCTGCTCGGGGGGGCGCTCGCGCTGGTTGCGTCGCTTCCGGACGCGGCTACGGCCGATGACCCGCTGCCTCCGGTCGCTGATGCCGGCCCCGCGGCCGGCGACGCGAGCGATCCTTTCCCGAACGAACAGGCCCCGCTCCCGGAGTCGCCGGAGGCCGGTCTTGCTCCCCCCTTCCCTGCGGATCCCGCCGGGGTGCCCCCGCCCCCATTTCCCGAGGGGCCCTTGGGCGACGGGGCGATGGGGCGTGCCGACGAAGCGACGGAGCCCCCGGCAGCAAGTCTTCCCTCAGCGATCGCAGCGCCCGTCCCGGGCGGCGAGCCGTCGGCTCCGGCTTCCGCGCCGCGGCCGATCTCTCCCGATGGCACGATCTCCGTCCTCGTGCCGCCGTCCGCCGCTCCGACCGGCTCGGCCGGTGGGATGATCGGGCTGCCCAATGCTTCTCCGCCGGCCGACATGCGTCCTGCGCCTCCCCTGCCTGCACCACCGCCTCCCGTGGCCATGCAGGCTACGGCGGTGACCGTGGCGCCCCCGCCGAATCAGGCTGCCGACCTTGTCGCCCGTGGACTCGAGCTTCCCTTCCCGCTCGTCGCCGGCAGTCCGACGGCCGAGGTCTCCCCGCCACGCCCCTTGGCGCTGCTTGAGGCCCTCGAACGCTCCGGCGACAGAACGCGCCGGCTCTGGATCACCCAGGCCTACTGGAAGCTCGCGGCGGCGGCGGCGCGCGTTCGATACGCCGCCGAGGCCGAGGAACGCCTGACGCTCGTCGCCCCGGGGGAGAGCCCTGACGACCTCGTCCTCCTCGACCTCGCGACCGCGACCGCCCGGGGAGAGAGCGCCATGGCCGGCGTCGACCTCGTCGCCGCGCAGCAGGAGATCGTCGATCTGGTCAGGCTACCGGTCACCGATCCTCCACCCTGGCCGGTTGACCGCCCCCTGACGACGGCCTACCAGACCCACTTCGAGACGATCTTCGCCGGCCGGCCGGCCACGGGGCGGGTGCGCGCGATCCATCGCCAATTGCCGCTGGAGTATGCAGCGCTCGCGGCGCGCGCCGAGGCGGTTCGGGCGGCGGAAAGCCGTTTTGCCTCCACGGAGGCGCTCCATGCCAAAGGGAAAAAGCCAATCGGGGCGGTGCTGACGGCCCACGACGTGATCGTCGAACAGGGGGAGGCGTTCGTCCGCGCCGTCCGCGCCTACAACCTCGACATCGCGGAGTACGTGATGGCCGTCGCCGATCTATCGGTCCCCGACGAACGGTTCGCGATGATGCTCATCGGGCAGCCAACGCCCTGGCGGCAGCCGCTGGCGGCGGCGCCTCCCTTTTCCGGCAACGATCGGGTGGTGCCCGTGGGGGGACAATCCTTCCCGCCCGCCCAGGGAGCCATCTCGCCCGATCTCTTCCCGGCTGGCACGCCCGCGCTTCAGACGCCCCCCGCCGTCGGGCAGCCGACCCAGGCCACGGGTGGGATGGGGGCCATTCCGGTGGCCCCGAGCCGATTCACCTCTCCGCCGAACCAACCGGCCGGGGGTCCGCCCCCCGTCGTCGGCGCGCCGTTCGGCGGCTGACCCTTCTCCGTCGGTCGGGCGGCGATGGAGGGAACGGCTTGCGTCGGCGCGCCGGGCCGCGATGATTCGGCATGCCCATCGCTCCCCTGACACCTCACTCCATGCCCGTCGCGCTGCCGCCTCCCTCGCCCCCCTTCCCACTGCGGATCGGGCCTGTGGTCGTCGATCCGCCGATCCTCCAAGCGCCGATGGCCGGCTACACCAACTACGCCTACCGGCAGGTGGTCCGCGAGTTCGGTGGAGCCGGCTTGCTCGCCACCGAGATGATCGCTGCCCGAAGCGCGACCTGGCTGGAAACCAACCGTGGCGAACATCCCGACCGGTTGTGGGGAGTGCAGGATGAGCCGAGGCCGTTGGCGGTGCAGATGTGGGACAACGATCCCGACAATCTCGCCCGGGTCGGCCGGAGACTCGCGCGGGACTTTCGGGTGAGTGTCGTCGACCTCAACTTCGGATGTCCGGTGCGGCAGGTGACCGTCAAGGCCCATAGCGGATCGTGGCTCCTTCGGGATCCGGACCGCGTCGGTGAGATCGTGTCGCGCGTCGTCGAAGCGTGCGACGGCGTGCCGGTGACGGCAAAGATCCGGCTTGGCTGTTCCGACGACTGCCGGACGGCCGTCGAAGTGGCGCAGCGCATCGAGGAGGCCGGGGCTTCCTGCCTCACGGTGCACGGCCGCGTGGCGGCGCAGTTTTTCTCGGGTGAGGCCGACTGGGGGGCGATCGCCGCCGTGAAGCGGGCGGTGTCGCGGATGCCGGTCGTAGGCAATGGCGACATCGACTCCGCCGCGACGGCCGTGGCGAGGCTTCGAGAGAGCGGCGTCGATGGCGTCATGATCGCCCGCGAGGCGCTCTCGAGGCCGTGGATCTTCGCGCAGACCGCTGCCCTTCTCCGCGGTGAGCCGATGCCCCCCGATCCCGATCTGGCGGAGCAGAAGGAACTGGTCCTCCACCACTACGACCTCGTCTGCCAGCGTTTCGGCGTCGAGCGGGGCACGCTCCTGATGCGAAAGTTCGCCTGTTCCTATGCCCAGGGACTCGCGGGGGCCCGCGAGTTCCGGGGGCGAGTCTCCCGCGTCGAGACCCGCGAGGCGTTCCTCGAGGTGATGCGACTCAATTTTCCGACGGCTCAGGCAAGATCCTCGGACCCCCCCTGAGGCCCGGCTCGGAGGGGCTTTGGGAAACGGGATTCTTTTTCACATGGTTCGTTGTCAAAAATGGGCTAGAGCGTAGAATGCCCTCATGAAATCCTCTCCCCGGCCATCGATGATCCCGCCCTCGGGCAATGACGCTGGGAAAGGCTCCCGAACGGCTTTGACGCCGTCTGCCAAGCGAACTGAATTGCGGGCTTCCGACTCGGTCCTCGTCGAACTGCTGCGGACGAACGGGAAGACCGGCGTCGGGGAACTGGCATCGGCGCTGCGGGTGACTGCGACGGCAGTGCGGCAGCGGCTCGAGCGGTTGATGCGCGAGGGGATCGTGACGCGCGAGGTGGTGATCACGTCTGGCGAAGGGGGCGGAAGCGGCGCCCGGCGCCGGGGGCGTCCGGCCCATGTCTATGGGCTCACCGAGAAAGGCTCGCGGACCGGAGGAGACAACTTCCGTGACTTGGCCGTGGTCCTGTGGAGCGAGATCCGCCGGGTGGAATCGCCCGAGGTGCGGCGTGGGCTCCTCTCCCGCGTCGGCTCGGCCATGGCGGGGCTCTACGAGGACCAAGTGTCCGACGGGACGCTCAACGAGCGGCTCGAGCGGGTGGTCGGGCTCCTGAGGGAGCGTGAGATCACCTGCGGGGTCGAGTTCGCCACCGAACCGGGGGAAAACCCCCTGGCCGTGCTCACGAATCATGTCTGTCCCTATCCCGAAATCGCCGAGTTGGACCGGGGAATCTGTGCCGCCGAGCGGTTGATGCTCCAGGAACTTCTCGGCACGCGTGTTTCGCTCGCCAGTTGCCGTTTGGATGGTGCCGACTGCTGCCGCTTCGCCATTCCGCTCGGCGCCGAGTCCGGTCAGGCAGACGCTGGTCCTGTCGCCGAGGAGGCATGAGTTCAGGACCATTTTCCGATCAGGATCGACCGTTCCCGCCATCCTTCAGCGTCTCTTTCTTCCCGCCCGTAGCCCGAGTCAACTGATTTTTTGCCGGGATCTGTCGCCCACCGCCCAGTATCCCTGCGGCCCCGACACGATCCCAAGAACACCGCGGAGTCCCTTCCA
>JBIIQL010000257.1:0-5633 GCA_044342095.1 Pirellulales bacterium | reverse complement strand
GCCGTTGACCGGCAAGGTCAAGAAGATCGACGGCACCGAGGTCGATCTGGCCGACTACAAGGGGAAGGTCGTCGTTATCGTCAACGTCGCCAGCCAGTGCGGCGCCACGCCCCAGTACGCTGGCCTTCAAAAGCTCTATGACACGTACAAGGATCAGGGGTTCGTGATCCTCGGCTTCCCCGCCAACGAGTTCGGGTCCCAGGAGCCGGGCTCCGATGCGGAGATCTCCAAGTTCTGCACGTCGAAGTACAACGTCACGTTCGACATGTTCTCGAAGGTCAAAGTGAAGGGTGACGGCCAGACGCCCCTCTACAAGACGCTCACCACCCAGGCCAAGCCGGCCGGCGACGTGAAGTGGAACTTCGAGAAGTTCCTCATCGGCAAGGATGGTGCGATCAACGGCCGCTTCGCCACCCAGGTGAAGCCCGATGATCCGGCGTTCGTGTCCGCGATCGAGGCCGAACTGAAGAAGTGATCGCGGCCCTGCCCGCGATCGATGACCTTTCCCCGCCCCCCGTTCCCGCCTTGTCTGGCGGGGACGGGGGCTCGGGGCAACGGGCGGCTCCGGTTTTCAGGCCGCCTTCGATCCGTGGTGATCGGCGTGCCCTGTGCCGGTGCCCGAGTCTCCCTCGATCGTCCGCTTCACGACCCAGGACGGGCGCCCCTGGACCTCGCGATAGGTGCGGACGACATACTCGCCCACGATGGCGACGGCGGAGGTCTGGATCGCCCCTGCCAGCATGACGACCGCGGCGATCGCCGCCACGAGCGTTTTGTCGCTCGATGGCATGGCGAACGCAAGGAGCGTGCAGCCGACCCCGATGGCCGCCAGCACCCCGGCGGCCCACCAGGCGGCACGGAGTGGCGTGTCGGAGGAAAGCATGACCGCATCGATCGCCAGACGGATGAGCTTCCGCGTCGAATACTTCGTCTCGCCGGCCGGCCGGGCGTGCCGGTCGTACCAGACAGGCTCCTGCCGGAAGCCGGTCCAGGCGACGAGCGAGCGGAGGTAGCGGCGCTTCTCCGGCAGGCCGCAGACGGCGTCGACCACGGCCCGATCGAGGAGCTTGAAGTCGCCGGTGTCGACCGGGATCGGATAGGGAACGAGGCTCGCGAAGAAGCGGTGGAAGCAACTCGCGGTGACGAGCTTGAACCACGTTTCCCCGTCGCGAGACCGGCGCCGGCCATAGGCCACGTCAGCGCCGCAGCGCCAGCACTCGACCATCTCCGGGATCACCTCGGGAGGATCCTGAAGATCGGCGTCGATGATCACGACGGCGTCGCCGCGGGCCCGGGCCAGCCCGGCCGACATCGCCGATTGCTGGCCGAAGTTCCGCGACAGTTCGATGACCGTCGCCCGGGGATCGCCCGCGGCGATCGACTCGAGACGGGCAAGGGTGCGGTCGCGACTGCCGTCATCGATGTAGAGGATCTCGAAGTCCATGCCGGTCGACGGGAGTGCGGCCACGAGCCGTCGATGGGTCGACTCGATCACCTCCTCCTCGTTGTGGCAAGGAATGACGATCGACAGCAGTCCCCGGGAGCCGCGGCGGCTTTGCCGCGCCCGGCGGTGGGAGAGGATGTCGGGGCCAGACTCGGACGAGGCAGGTTTGGTCATCGTGTGAGGCTCTCCGTGGCGGCCTGGCGCGGCGGTGGGGCATCGGTCCGGCCGATGAGGAGAAAATCTCCGTCCTTGAAGAGGGGGCGGACGCGTCCCACGACGCCGGTGCCGGCCGGCAGATTCGATTCGATCGTCCGCAGCGCCTCCTCCGTGACGAGGAGGATCCGGTCGTCATCGTTGGCGAGATCGGCGATCGCCCGGTCGGCTTGCTCGGGGCGCCATTCGTTGACATGGCCACGGGCGTAATAGACGACGTTCGGCGTGTTCTGGCCGTAGGTCGACAGGCGGGCCGTTCCCCCGGCATGACGATGGGCCTGCTCGACGAGGCCGGGGAGCGCGTTGGCCCCGGCGATCCGCGCCGCGGCGGGGCCGACGGCGAGGGCCGAGTAGACCAGCGACAGGCCGACCATCGCCGCCAGCGGGTCGAAGCGCCCGCTCCGGGCGCCCCACCAGCAGGCGGCCGCGCCGAGGATCGGGACGAGACCCACCAACGCCGCCGGCGTCGCGCCGCTCACGCCGAACCGGCCGACGACGAAGATCGTGGCGATGGTGGCCACCCCGCCGAAGACGACCCAGCCGAGGCCGGCCGCGAGCCATCGCGGCATGGCGACCGACCCGCGGTCGACCAGTCGCGTCGCCGTCGCGGCGACGACGAGGGCGGCGGCAGGATAGGCGGGAAGGACGTAATTCGGCAGTTTCGTCGCCGCCAGCGAGAAGGCACCGACCCACACCAGCAGCCAGAGGAGGGCCAGACCCAGGCCACGCTGCTCGACGGTGGCGACGTCGGCTCGGGTCGCCCGCCAGGTCGCCACGACGATGGCGAAGGGGAGGAAGCACGACCAGGGGTAGAAGCCGACGAGCATCGCCAGGACGTGGAAGAAGATGCCGCCACTGTGATTCTCCATCGGCGCTGCGAAGCGGCCGACGTTGTGGATGAGGAAGAACCCCGCCGGCCACTCGCCGTTGGTCCGCAGTCCGACGGCGACGTACCAGGGGGCGGCGACGGCGAGCATCGCGAGGGTCAGGATCACCGGACGGATGTACGCCACCGACCGGAAGCCGGAGCCGATCGCGGTTTGCAGCTGCCGGCCGACCGACGCCGACGGATCACGGCTGGCCTGCCATCCGATCGCGGTGACCCAAGGCAGGACGACCGCCAGCGGGCCGACGAATCCGACCGGCCCCTTGCAGAGCACGGCGAGGCCGCCGAGGGCCCCGATCAGCGCCGCTTTGCCGAGCCCGAGCCGGGGCAGGGGGGTGCCACGGGAGGCGGTGGTCGCGGCGCCGAGAAGTGGCTCGGTGGCGAGGACGGTCATCCAGGTCGTGAGCGCGGTGAGGATCGCATCCGGGGTGGCGGCGTGTGCTTCGATCCCGACCAGGAGGCAGCCGATCCAGGCCAGCGCCGCCACCACGCCGGTCCGGACGGAGAACCAGGCCGTGCCGGCGCGGAGCAGGGCCAGCGCCGTGGCGAGCGCCGCCAGCGCCGAGGGGATCCGGGCGGGGATCTCGGAAACCCCGAACAGCCGGTAGCAGGCCGCCATGCACCAGTGCATGAGCACCGGCTTGTCGACGGCGAGCGTGTCGTTGTACATCGGCACCACCCAGTCGCCCGTCTCGAGCATCGTTCGGGCGATGGCGGCGAACCGCGGTTCGTCCTCGTCCCAGAATGGCATCGGCGCGAAGCCGACGGCCAGCGTCACCGCGGCCGCAACGACGACGACCAGGAGCGGATGACGCAGCGAGCCGCCGTCCGCGGCCGTCGTCGCGGAGACGGGCGTCGCGCCACGGCCGCTCGGTGTGTTCGGCGGGGTCGCCGTGTTCATGGGGTCGGGGCTGGGGCGTGCCATGCCAGGGGGGTCTCCGGACTCGGGGCGTGGGAGGCTGCGATTGGTTCGCCGTCATCGTGGGCCGCGGCGCGGGGACCGATGACGAGCAATCCTGGGCCGAACAGGGGGCGTTCTCTGGCGATGACCCCGTAGCCCGGGGGCAGGGGGGAGGGGAGGTTCATCTCGAAGCGCGCGTCGACGAGGAGATGGGCATCGGGGCGCCCCTCGAGATGGGCGCTGACCGCCTCGGTGGAGTGGAGTTGTGGGATCGTGTCGGCGGCATAAAAAACGACGCTCGGCGGAACACTCCCAAAGCCGGCCCAGGCTCCCGTTATGGGACGCGCCGCAAGCGAATCGACGAGGCGCTGGGCGGCACGGGCGCCGCCGACGAGATCGCTCCCTACCGCTGCCAGGAGCACAACGAGCAGGCAGGCGCTGACGGCCATCGCCCCGAGGGCCTGGTGGCGGTGGCCCCGGGACTGGAATGCCCAGGCCGCCACGGCCCCGGCCGCTGGAATCAATCCGATCGGCGCCAGGACCTGCAGGGCGGGGACGCCGAGACTTGAGGAGAGGGCCAGGGCGATCCCGATCCCGCTTCCGGCGAGGAACAGAATCGACCATGCCAAGCGCATCACTCCCTCGAGCGCTGCGCCCGGCACGCGACACCACCGGGTGCAGACCGCTTCACCGGCAGCCCAGGAGGCGAGGAAGTCGCCGGTGATCACCGCGAGCGCCGGGTAGGCAGGCCAGACATAGCCGGGGAGTTTCGTGCCGGCGGCCGAGAAGGCGACCACCCAGGTCGCCAGCCAGCAGGCCATCAATCGGATTCCATCCCGACGTGGTGCCGTCGCCGCGCCGGCGAGGCCCGCGGTGGGCCCGGCAATCACGGCCGCATGGACCAGCGCCGCGGCGAGCACGATCGACCAGGGGAAGAAGCCGATCGCGAGCACGGCCGGGTAGTAGATCAGCGTCGATCCGTCGTGTCCTTCCATCGGCGCTTGGAATCGACCGACGTTGTGAACGAAGAGAAAGCCCTCGAGCCAGGCGCCGCCTGTGCGGATCGTGACCGCGGCATACCAGGGGAGGGCGACGGCCGCTGCCGTTCCCATGACCACCGGAAGGCGGAGGCCCACGACGGCCCGCCACAGCCGAGCCAGCCGCGGGATCGGGGAAGCCTCGTCATCCCACGCTTGCCAGAGCGTGAAGGCGACGAAGGCGACGACCGGCATGGCGAGGCCCAGCGGCCCCTTGGCGAGCACGGCGCATCCGAGGGCGCCGCCACAGACGCTGGCGCTCCGCCATGATTTCCAAGCCGGGCCAAGGTGCCCTTCCTCCTGCCCCCGGCCGGTGACGAAGCACCACAGCCCCAGAGTGGTGAAGAAGATGAGTGGGGCATCGGGGGTGGCCGATCGGCCACCCACGGCCGTCCAGACGCAGGTCGCCATGGCCAGCCCGGCGAACAGCCCGGCCCGGGAGCCCACGGCCTGACTGGCGATCCGCCAGACAAGGAGGCAGGTGAGGATCGTGAGGGTGGCCGAGCCGAGGCGGGCGCCGGTTTCGTTGCGCCCGGCGATCGCAAACCCGGCCATGTGGAGCCAGTTGACGAGGGCCGGCTTTTCGACCCGGAGGCGTCCGTTGAACATTGGGACGATCCAGTCGCCCCGGTCGAGCATCGCCAAGGAACAGGCGGCGTTCTTCGGTTCGTCCTCATCCCAAAGCGCCGGCCCCCCCAGATTCGTGAGGAGGACCAGCGCAGCGGCGGCGGCGACGAGGGTGGCGTGCAGACGCGGCGGGATCACGGCAGGGCACCTTCCCTGGGGGGCTGACGAACGGGACCGCGCCGTCTGGCTTTCGGGCGGGGCGGGGACAGTAGGGGGAGCCTCCCGGCGGGTCAAGCCAGCCGGCCCCCCCCCAGAACCCCACGGCAGGCCGGGGAAAAAGAGCCCCGCCGCTCGATGCGGCGGCAGCCAGCCCCGTAAAACTCCGACTTTTTCTGATGAGCGCTCCAGGGACAGACGCCGCGGAGGGCTTTGCCCATGGACAGAGAAGGGTGGTTTGGCGACGTTCCGCGGCCGGTTGACCCAGTCTGCCAGACAGGTATCTTCAGGCTTTTCCGGCGGTTTCCCGCCGACGCCGAAGCTGGGAGAGTGGCCGTTGGCAGACGAGCATTCGGACGATCAGGAACC
>JBIIQL010000256.1:0-5644 GCA_044342095.1 Pirellulales bacterium | reverse complement strand
CGTAGTCGTAGGCCTCGTTGACCGCGACGTCGGCCGATTTCTTCTGCCCCTCGCTACGGACGAGCTTACCGGGGAGGCTGTCCTTCCCCTTGGCGTCGTAGACGAGCCGGTTTTTCGAGGCGGCCGGTGACGGCACCGCCATCATCCCGGGGATCTCCTGGGCGAAGGCCCGCACCGCGCGGACGGCCGACGAGCGGGAGAGCCCGGCAATCGCCCGGTCGCGGACCTTCACGTCGGCCGAATGGGTCAGCCGCTCGAGCATGTACGGGGGAACGATGCACTGGATGGAGGAGCGGCAGGAACCGCTCCGCCGCCGCCGACGCCAGGTAAGAGAGGGCATTTGGGGGGATCCGCGGAGACGGAAAGGCGAGCGAGGCTACGAAACAGGTCCCGATGGCGCGACCGATGCTGCGAACGGCCTTGGGGAAAAGTCGATCGAAGAAAGACCTGCCGATTGTGCGGATTATCCGCCTGGCGGCGATCGACGGCAAGCAACGAGGGGACAGCGGATGGAAGACCGTGGCGGTCGATCGGCACTCCAAGCGGCCCTGCTGTTGGCGGTCGCCGTGGCCTTCGTCGCCTCGCCGGCAAGCGGCGGCGATCCGCTCGGCCTCATGCGCGGGCTCAAGGCGGCGGCCCAGACGCTCCACCGCGACAAGCCGGCCACCTGCAAGGATGACTCCGTCGAGCAGCTCGCCAGCGAGATCGACTGGCTCGAGCACCACATCGACACCTACGGCTCGATCGTCGCCAAGCAGCCGGACGTCTGGGGGCAGAGCCGGCTCACGCGCCACCGCTACGAATACGAATCGCAGATGAAGGCGCAGCTGGGCAACTTCCAGGATCTCAACAACGCGAGCATCAGCCGCAGCGATCAGTCGTTCGTCGGCTTGGCGATGGCGATGAGCCACGGGAGCGCCGGGGCGACGCCCCAGAGCACCACCACCGTCCAGAACATGATCTCCAATCCCGTCGATCCTTCCAGCGGCGTCATCGACCGGGCGGCCCCGTTCACGACCGGGACGCAGCAGCCGTTCGCAAGCTTTGGCATGGGGAACAACAACGCCGTCAGCCTGGAGCCGTCGATCCACCTCGATCATCTCTCGCAGTACATCGGCCACCTCGACGAGCTGCGGCGGATCAACGAGGGGGACGACACCGTCGACTCCCCCGGCTACGCGCTCAATCTCGTCCGCATACCGATCTCGATCCTCCCCGGAAAGAACACGCAGCAGGGGCACGGCGCGGAGGTGACCGTGATCGGCGAGGCGCAGCTCGGGGATGATCTCCTCCCCACGACGTTCCGCAACATGGTCATCAACGACCTCATCGACCTCATCGCTCCCGGCCTCACGTTCGCGGTCAACAACGGCGACGTCCGCACCGCGCTGTGCATGACGGGGCTCGCACAGGACATCAACGCCTTCGAGGCCCGGATCCTCCCCGACGGCCGGGTGATCCCGGGAGGCGAAGCTGCCCCCGACCCCGCTCGCGACGACCAGCGGCGGAAGCTCGTCGAGAAGGTCCGCAAGGCGATGCGCTCGCACACGATCTCGGTGTCGGTGCCGACGGCGAAGATGCGGCGAGCGCGGATGCCGCTCCCCCCGGAGGAGCTCGTCGACGTCGTCGGCGAGGTGCAGGTGGCGCTCATGCTCCGAGCGACCTTCGAGGCCCTCGGGGCCAATCCGGCCAACCGTCCTTGCATCGACTACAACGACGTCCGTGGCTTCCTCGGCGAGGAGCTCCAGGCCGCCTACGACTTCCTCTCGCAGGAGCGGCAGCTGGCGGTGTGGGAGGAGATGCCGGGCTGGAACCTCGCGGAGCTGATCCGCAGCCATCGGATGGGAGAGCTCGAGCTGCGGCGACGGGCCTTCTTCGAATCGCTCGGCTTCGACGACGCGGCGCCGCTCTCCCAACCGGTCTCCGAGCCCTGCCTCGGCTGCGCCTGCCGGGGGACGTGTGAGAACGACGTCGGCTCCTGCAAGATCTGCCGGACGACCACAGCGGTGCTCGCCTGGACGATCCTCGTCGAATCGGCGCTCCTCAACGAGCGGCTCATCGAAGACATGCGGAACATCTCCACGGCCAAGGGGTTCGCCGGGAGCTGCGCTTTCGCCGGCCCGTTCTACGGCCCGAACCCTTCTCCGGAGAGCCGTGACGGCTTCAACGACTACGTCCGCCGCCGCTGGCCGATCCGGATCTTCGCCCTCGATCCGGTCTCCAGCGAACAGAACGTGGAAGACATGTTCTCGCAGCGTCGCGAGATGCAGCTGGCCTTGGCGATGTCGGTGGCGCACGGCCGGGCGAACCGGCAGACGATGGCCCGCTACGACCGCGCCCTCCAGACAAACATGGCGACGATCGGCCTCAATCAGACAGCCGTCGGCTTCACCCACGGGGCCGACACTTTCGGCTGGCGGTTCTACCCCCGCATCCAGACGCCCCCGACGCAGAACAACATCGCCGCCTTCCGCGACACGCTCATCGGTACCAACTCGCGGAAGCAGGATCTCTCCCAGCGCTGCCTCGAGCCGGGCATGCGCGAGTGCACGGCGATGATCGTCATGCCGTCGTTCGTCCCCTACGTGACGTTCGACATCCGCACGAACTGGTTCTCCCTCACCAACCCGAAATCGACCGACCAAAGCATGCGGCAAGCGATGAAGCTCTCCCGGAGCGTCAAATCGATGCAGCAGTCGGCCGCGATGTGCGCCCAGAATGCTGGCGCCTACCGCGATGGCGAGGTGGCCCGGCTGATGCGGCGCGTCGACCAGCTCGACCGCGAGTTGCCGCTCCAGACGATGACCGCGCAGATCCCCTACGAGAACACGAGCGGCGGCTTCGAGCTGTTCAACACCGGGGTCACTGACCTCGCCCCGGAACTCGTCGGCTACTACGGCGCCGAGGGGGTCAACACGAACGGAACGACGACGGTGTTCCTCGTCGGCAAGGGCTTCAATCTTCACGATACGAGCGTCGTCGCCGGCGGCAAGTCGGTGCCGATCACCCTCATCAGCCGCCAAGTGCTCAGGGCGGAGATCCCGCCGGGGGTGCAGACGATCCGCAGCCCCGCCAAGGGCCAGCCTGCCACGGCTGTGACCTCCCTCCACACGCCGCATCGGCAGCGGCTCGTCGCCCGGCGATCGTCGTCAGGGGTGATGCTCATCAGCGGCACCGAGAAGATCCCCACGCCGGCCGGCGCACCGCAGAACCCCCTTCGCGACGGCGGTCGCTCCGGCGACCGTGACCGCTCGGGGAGCGGCAAGCGATCCGGGAGCAAAGAGCCGCCCGGCGGCGGCGACCGCGCCGGCAGCCACGAGCCCGGCGGAAGCGATGAGGCCCCCGAGTCAACGGCCGGGCAGGAGCCGCGCTCGGTGCTCCCGCGGAAATCGATGCAGTTTCAGCTCCCGGCACCGGCACCGGCCCCCACGGCCGCAGCGATCTGCAGCGACGACGACCCGTGTGCCGAGTGCTGCGACATCGAGGAATACGTCGACATCCACATGGCGACACCGTACGGCGTCAGCGATCACCTCCTCATTCCGGTCTACGATCCGGGAACGGCCCCGCAGATTCCGACTTCCTGCGATCTCGCCTTCGATCCCGGCGCATCGATCGCCATGACGACGACGAAGACGACGACCGGCGGCTGGAGGATCGACGAGTTTTACCAGGGGAGCAGCGACCGGATCGCCATCGAGGCTCCTGCCTCGTTCGCCGCGCCCGCCGACGCGGAATTGCGCTGCACGCTCCGCGACGAGGAGACCGGGGGAACGGTCGCCACGTTCTCGGTCCCGGCGCCGGCCTTTCAGTCTTCGATCAGGTCCTACGTGCTCACCGGATCGGACCTGCGGAACTTCGTCGGCGACACGTCGCGGCCCGCCACCGACAAGACCCTCCGCGGCGCCATCAAGCCCTACATCGACCACCTCGGCACGACGCAAAACGTCGGGGGGCTGCCAGATGTGGCCTGCAACCTGATCCTCACCGCCGAGCTCGCCACCGGACATCAGGTGATCCCGATCGACGGATCGATCGCGATCCAGATCCGCCGCGCCGACCAGGTGGTGGCAGACGACCAGGCGACACCGTAGACGCAGTCGCCGTCAGGTCGCAGCCCGCTCAGGCGTTGACGACGTGGCGGGGAGAGCCTGCGAGGAACGCCGCCACGTTGCCGGCGGTTGTCTCGAGGAGCCGACGGCGGGCATCGCGCGTCGCCCAAGCGATGTGAGGGGTGATCACGCATCGCGGCGCGGCGAGGAGAGGGTTCGACGGCGATGGTGGCTCGACCGAAAGGACATCGAGGCCGGCCCCGGCGATCCTCCCGGCATGGAGCGCTGCCGCGAGGTCGGCCTCGTTGACCAGCGCCCCCCGCGCGGTGTTCAAGAGAAACGCCGTTGGCTTCATCTGCTCGATTCGCGAGGCGTTCACGAAAGCGTTGGTCTCGGGCGTGAGCGGGCAGTGAAGGCTGACGACGTCGCTCTGTGAAAAAAGCGTGTCGAGATCGACGCACCCCGGCTCGCCGTCGTGGCTGCGACGATGATAGAGGACCTTCATCCCGAAGGCGCGGGCGACATGCCCCACCGCCCGGCCGATCCGGCCGTGGCCGACGATCCCGAACGTCAGCCCGGAAAGCTCGACGAGATCGCCGTCCCAGTAGCAGAAATCGGGGCAGGCAGCCCACCGTCCCGCATGGACGGTCGCGTCGTGATGGCCAGTACGGTTGGTGAGTTCGAGGAGAAGGGCGAAGACGGCCTGAGCGACGTTCGGCGTGCTGTACTCGGGGACGTTGCAGACCGGGATCCCGCGGGCCTTCGCGGCGGCGACATCGACGATATTGAAGCCGGTGGCGAGCACGCTCACCATCTTCAAGTCCGGAAGGGATCGAATCGCGTCGGCCGTGATCACCGTCTTGTTCGTGAGGACGATCTCCGCCCCGGCGGCTCGGGAGACGACGTCGGCCGGTGCCGTCCGGTCGTGGACGGTGAGCTCCCCGAGCCGATGAAGAGACTCCCAGGTGAGGTCACCGGGGTTGGCGGTGTGGCCGTCGAGGACAACGATCTTCGTCATGGTGGCACCGGAGGGCGGGCGGAGTGGAAGGCCACCACGATAGCAGCCGCGTTGAAATCGTCACACGCCCCGCGGCACGGCCCAGTGACCGGCCCGGTAGGGCCGCGTGAGGAGTGAATGGGCCTCGTCGTCGCCGACGATCCGCTCGATGGCGGCGTCAAATCGAAGGGTCCGCCCCAGCCGGCAGGCGATGTTGCCCAGGTGCACCAGCGCCGCCGAACGATGCCCCTCCTCGATATCGGCGTGGGTCCGCCGCAGGTCACCGCCGGCGAGCGCCGTCCGCACGGCATCGAGAAAGTCGTCGTGGTGAGCGTTGAGATCGACGCTGCCGGTCTCCTCGTCGATGAGCTTGTTTCGCTCCGAATAAAGCTGCCAGCCGGTCCGCTTTCCCAGGATCAACATCCCCTTGGTGCCGTAGAAGGCGTTGCCGTTCTCGTGCGTTTCCTGGACGTACGGCGACCAATCGCGTTGCTCGAAGACGAGTTGCCGGCGCTTCGCGGAGCCCCCGGCCCCGGGCCACTCCCAAACGCAGACTTGCGTGTCGGGAAACTCCTGATCGTCGTCGAAGAAATAC
>JBIIQL010000255.1:0-5675 GCA_044342095.1 Pirellulales bacterium | reverse complement strand
GCCAACGACCACGACCGCCCGGATCACGCCATCAAGCCGGATCAGGCTGCCTCGGAGGACGCGGCGAGGCGACGGCGGAAAAGGAAGAGCAGGCATGGCAGTGACGTGGAAAGAAGCGATCCAACCCCGCTTCCATGATAACGCCCGGACTTGACGCTTCCTCCGCCTGGAGCGATCCGCCGGGGCCCACGCCGGTCGAACAGCGAGATAGACTGGAGTCTTGTAGTCTTTGCCGGATCGAGAGCCCCCCGCCCCATTTCTGCCATGCCCACCTACGTCTACGAGATCGTCAAGCCGGACGGCACCGGTGGTGACCGCTTCGAACTGCTCCAGTCGATGGCGGAGCCGGCGCTCGAGCAGCACCCGGAGACGGGGGAGCCCGTCCGTCGCGTCATCACCGGCTTCGCGATCGGCGGCAAGAGCACCGACATCGGCAACCCGAAGCTCCTCTCCGACCGAAACCTCGACCGGCTCGGGTTTACGAAATACGTGAAGAGCGGCGACGGGAAGTACGAGAAGACGGTGGGGAGCGGGCCAAGCCAGATCTCCGCCGATCAGGAGCCTTGAGCCCCGGCGCGGTGCGTGGTCACGACAGGGAAGGCTTCGTGGCAAGTGTTTCAAATCCGTCACGGAGCCGTGCCGATGTACCGCCGATCGATCGTGCCGATGCTCCTCATGATGGCGATCGTGGCACCCCCGCTGCGGGCCCAACCCGCGGCGCCCGCCGAGCCGCGGATGGCAGAGGGGATCGGCATCACCATCGAACGGACCGGTCCGCAGAAGGTGATCATTCCGTCGGGGCAGCACGGGCTCGTCGGCTTCCCTGACGAGGGGATCACGTTCCTCTCCCGCAAGCCACTGTCGTTCCTCCTCGTCGCCGGCGTCTCGACCCGGCTCATGCAGGGTAGCTCCCTTGCCACCGCCAAGCCGGTCGCCGAGGTGATCGCCCCGTCCCCCGGAGGCCCCGACAACGGCTACGCCGGCGTCAGTGCCGCGATCACCGATCCGAAGGATGGTACGATCCGCGCCTTCTACCACGCCGAGGACTGGGAGGGCTACGAGAAGCTCGGCCTCAACGGCGTCAACAATTTTCTCGCGAGCGTCTGCCTGGCGACCTGCCCGGCCGGCGGGAAGGTGTTCACGAAGCAGGGGCCGGTGATCACCGGCCCCGACCCAAAGGACACGACCTCCAAGCATCCGCAGGGGATCGGCACCGCCTCGGTCACGGTGACTCCGGGAGGGAAATACCTCCTTGCCTGGTTCACCGTCTACTCCCCCGCTCCAGGACGCGGCTCCGAGATCGGGATGGCGCGGGCGCCGACAGTCTCCGGGGGCGAAGCAGGCAGCTGGCTGAAGTGGCACGACGGCGACTTCACCGAACCGGGAATCGGTGGCCGCGGCACCCCCGTCATCTCCTTCCGGGAGCGGAAGGGGGCGGCGATGGATGCCAGCGTCGTGTGGGTCCCGGAATGCCGCCGCTACGTGATGGTGTTCACCGGCGTCATCCATGGCGACACCGTGCCCGATTCCGACCCCCAAGGAGGGATCTGGGTGGCCTGTTCGCGCGAGGGGATCGCCTGGAGCGAGCCGGTGAGGATCGTGAAGGGGATCGGCGTGCCGTGCACCGGTCGGGAGTGCACGATGCACCCGTCCCTGGTCGTCAACAGCGCTACCGCCGACACGATCGACGCCACGCTCCTTTACGGCTACAGCCCGAGTTGGGGCATGACCGTCGAGGCGCCGAGCCACCACCTCGTCGGCCGTACCGTCCGGCTGAGCCTGACCAACGGGGAATGACGGCCGCGAGCCGACCAGACCTCGGCCGTCGCGAAGCCTGAACGATCAGGTGGATGCCGATCACGGCAAACAGACCGAAACAGGCGTTACGATGGCGGCTTTCCCTTCGTTCCCGCCGTTTCCGGATTCCACCGATGAACGCACGCGTTCTCCTGCCGGTGTTTCTCTTCATCGTGTCGCTCGGCGTTCCTGGACGGTGCCCCGCGTCGGAGGACGGCGCCGAGGCGTTCTTCGAGGGCGGACAGATCCCCATCATCGAGATCCGTCTCGCCGAGGGGGCCGCCAACCAGCTGCGGGACGATCCGCGGAGCTACGTCCCCTGCACCCTCACGATCGATGCCGACACCGTCCTGGAGGATGTCGCCGTCAAGCTCAAGGGCTCGGCGGGGAGTTTCCAGGGGCTCGACGAGAAGCCCGGATTCACGATCAACATGGACCGCTTCAGCCCTGGGGCGCGGTTCCACGGCCTCGACAAGTTTCACCTCAACAATGCTGCCCAGGATCCGACGCTCCTTTCCGAGTGGCTCGGCGCGTACCTCTTTTCCACCGCCGGCATCCCCGCGGCGCGCATCACTCACGCCCGCGTGCTCCTCGACGACCGCGACCTCGGGCTCTACGTGTTCAAGGAGGCGATCGACCGTGACTTCCTCGAACGCCACTTCGACGATGCGGAGGGCAATCTTTACGACGGCGGCACGGCGGTCGATCTCGACGAGCTCGTCGAGCGCGACGAAGGGAAGCGGGGCGTTCCCGGAGCGGATCTGAAGCGTCTCGTCGCAGCCTGCCGCGCCGAGGATCCGGCGGAACGACAGGCCGGGATCGAGACCTGCCTCGACGTCCCGGACTTCCTCAGGTTCATGGCCCTCGAGCTCATGGCCGGCCACTGGGATGGCTACACCACCGCACACAACAATTACCGCGTCTACGTCGATCCGGCGGGCAGCGGCCGAATCCGTTTCCTCCCCCACGGCATGGATCAGCTCCTCGGCGATCCCAACGCCCCGATCCTCGAGACACCCCCGACGATCGTCGCCGCCGCCGTGATGGGGGTGCCAGAGTGGCGGAGCGCGTTCCGCGATCGCATTCGCGAGCTCCTCCCGCTGTTCGACGCGGAGAAGGCGATCCTGCCGCAGCTCGACTCGGTCGCCGAGCGTCTCCGGCCCGTCGTCGGGGCGACGGGCACCGAAGCGCTCGAGGCCTGGGAAGGAGCCCTGGCCGATCTCCGCGCGCGGATCGTCGCCCGCGATGCCTGCCTTCGCGAGCAGGCCGAAGCTCCCGAACCGGAGCCGATCCAATTCGACGGCGCCCGCCGCTCTGGGCTTGCCGGATGGGCGCCCCGGATCGACCGCGGCGAGGCCCACCTCGAAGAAACGACCGGGGACGATGGCCGGAGGGTCTTGCGGATCGCCGTCACCGGCGTTCCTCCCGTGATCGCGTCGTGGCGTGTGACGGTGCCGCTGCCGCCGGGCCGCTATCGCTTCGAGGGGCTGGCGTTCGCCGAGGGAATCGAGGCAACAACCGACGAGACCGGGACGGGGGCGGGCGTGCGGATCTCCGGCGGCCAGCGGAGCGCGGCTGCAGATCGCCAGGGGGAGTGGACGCCGCTTTGGTATGAGTTCGTCCTCGAGACCGCGGCGACGGTGGAGCTCGTCGCGGAGCTGCGGGCCACCGCCGGGAGCGTCTCCTTCAATGCCGATTCCCTCGCGCTCCTGCGTCTCTCGGCGCCGTAGGAGGCCTTGGAGAGAGCCCGCCGACCGGTCGACGTCAGCTTGCCCTGAGCCGACAGGCCGGCCACACGGCCATCAGGAAAGCTGCATCGACTGACGTGCCGATTTCGAGATCGCCACCACGGCGGGATGCTGCATCCGCTTCTCGACCGAGATCGCGTAGAAACGTTCGCGCAGCTTGTCGGCACGGCCGATGACCCCGACCCGGTAGGCCCGCTGCACGTCCTCCTCGATGACGGATGGCGCGGCAAACACCCCCTCCCCCTCCGCCCCGAAAACCTTGAGCAGCGCGCTGTCGGCGAACTCTCCCCGGATCACCGGCCGAATGCCGTGGTCGTCGAACCACTGCTCGAGCGATCGACCGAGCACGCTGTTGCCCATCGGCATCAGGAAAGGGGCACCATTGAGGGACGCCGGAAAATCACGGCGGAGGCTCTTGAGGAGGTTGGGCGCCCCGAAGAACGAGACTCCGCTCTCCCCGAGAAGATGGTTGTAAGCACGCAACCCGATCTGGGGGTTCGCCGGGCTGTCACTGAGCACGAGATCGAGCTCGTGGAGGGCCAGTTGCGTTATCAGTCGGTCGGGGGCACCGTCGATGCAGGTGACGCGAACTTCGTCGCCGATGTGGAATGCCGGGCGGAGGAGCCGGTGGATGACGAGTTTCGGGAGCGTATCGGCAATGCCGACGACGAGCCGGATCGCCCCGCCGGCCGGCCGTCCGCGGACGACATCCTCGAGCTCCCGTCCGAGCGAAAAGATCTCGTCGGCATACCGGTAGACCGTCTTGCCCGCCTCGGTCAGGGTCATCGCCCTCCCCCGCCGCTCGAACAGCGGCGTCTTCACCGATTTCTCCAACGCCTTGAGCTGGGCACTGATGGTCGGCTGGGTGAGATGGAGCGACCGGCAGGCCTTCGTAACGCTCCCCTCCCGGGCGACGGTCCAAAAATAGAGCAAGTGGTGGTAGTTCAACCAACGCATGACACCCTCAAAACTTGGTCTTTTCGATGACCTGCATAGTATCCATCGAATGAACCAATGTAGCGACGGCCCCCTGTTTGGACGATGATGTCAAAGGCTGAAGGGTCGTTTCTGCCCGAAAAACCCAGACTTCCCGCTCCCCCTGAGCCCCCCATGTCGTCGGCGAATCCCCACCAGAGCCATCGTTCCGGCGCCACGTGGCGGCAACTCTCCCGGTTGCTTGCCAGCGAGCGCCGTGACGTGGCCACGATCCTCGCCTTCGCCCTCGGCGTGGGGGTGCTGTCGGTGGTGACGCCAGCCGCGATCGAGGCCCTGGTCAACACCGTGGCGTTTGGGGTGCTGCTCTGGCCGGTGATCGTCCTCGCCCTGGTGACCCTCGGATTCCTGGCGTTTGCAGCCAGCCTCCGGGCGATGCAATCGGCCGTGGCCGAGTATGTCCAGCGCCGGGTCTTTGTCCGCACCGCGAGGGCCTTCGTAACGGCCTTCCTCCGCTGCGACGCCGACACGCTGGCGCGCAACAATCCGACCGACATCGTCAATCGCTTCCTCGAGGTGGCCTCGGTACAGAAATGCGTGGCGACGTTGCTTGTCGACGGTGTCCAGATCGCCATGACGACGATCGTCGGGCTCGCCGTCTTGGCGTTCTACCATCCCTACCTGCTCGTGTTTGCCGTCGTCATGGTGTTCCTCCTGGCGTTCCTGCTCCTCGTGCTCGGCACCGGCGGCATTCGCACGAGCATCGCCGAGAGCGCGGCGAAGTATGAGTTTGCAGCTTGGCTCGAGGACCTGGCCCGCTGCCCCCGCTCGCTCCGCAGTCAGAGCGGCCTGACGTTCTCGGAAGATCGGGCCGAGGAGCGGATCGCCGCCTATCTCACGGCGCGACGGCGCCACTACTCGGTGGTCTGGCGGCAGGTCGTCTTCGCCCTGGCGATCGAGGCCCTGGCGAGCACCGCTCTCCTCGGTCTGGGCGGATGGCTCGTGATCCAACGGCAGCTCAACCTCGGCCAACTCGTGGCCGGAGAACTGATCGTCACGCTCGTGCTCGCGGCGGTGTCAAAGATCGGGAAATATGCCGAGGTGTTCTACGATCTTCACGCCGGCCTCGCGAAACTGGCGATCGTCGACCAACTCCCAGCCGAGGTCGACGGCGGGGAACAACTCCCCGATAGCCTC
>JBIIQL010000254.1:0-5712 GCA_044342095.1 Pirellulales bacterium | reverse complement strand
GGTGAGGGTGGCGGGATCGACACTCACCTGGGAGCCCGCAAACCGCGAGGGCACGATCGTGGCATCGAGGAGGAGGGGCGTCGGCAGCTCATAGAAGGGATTCGACGCTCGCTTGTTCTTTGGAATCTTGTAGTCCCAAAACCGGCCCGCTCCGTTGGCCTGCGGCACGAGCACCAGTTCCGCGTGGCTGACGAGAGGCCGATTTGCCCACGGCAGCCACGACTTCACGGCTGGATTCAGCGGCACGATGCCCGCCGAATCGCCCGTCGTTTCGAACGGTCCGTTGTTCCAGACCGAACTCTCGCGGATGTAGGTCTTCCAGTTGTTGCCTTCGCCCGTCCGGTTGACGCGCTTGACGCCGAGGCGGTCAAGGACGACGTAGGGGTTGTAGCCCGAGTTGCTCGGGGTGTCGTTCCAGGGCTTCGACGGATCCTCGAGCCGCTCGAGGAACACGATCGTGTCGGCCCCAGACTGGTACGAGGCCGCCCCGGGCCACGACGTGGCCTTGAATTGCCCCCCTGAGTTGATCTCGAACTTCCGAAACGCGTTGTCGACCGGGACGGTGACGGTTGACGTGTCGGGAGTCTGATTGCCGGTCGTCTTCGGTGGCGTGGGCATCACCACGAGGTAAGAATCCGGTCCGACCTGGGCATCGGTCGGGCCTCCGCCCGTCTTGCGAAAGATCCCCGGAACCGCCTTCTCGCCGCTGCCCGGCTTGTCGAACCGGACGCTCGTGCCGGGCTCGATCCGCAGTCGCCACACGGGCTGGCTACTCTGCGACGACTTCTCGGCCAGATCGAGCACGGGGGCCGTGTTCGAGGTGACGACCGTAGGATTCTGCCCATTGCTGCCCGTCGTCAGACGCTCCGTCCACGATGGACGGTAGAGCGACACATACAGGCCGTCGTCGGAGGTGATCGTGCCGGTGTTGTCGACGACGTAGTAGGCGATCGTCTGGGCGATCAGGAGTTCGGGCCGCTCCAGGCCCCAGACCACATTTTGGCTGCTCCAGCCGTTCGTTCCTGCGCCCCAGCCGTCGGCCGGGTCGGTGTCGAACTGGAAGCGGGTGAACTTCGAGTCGGGGTCGCGGTAGTCGACCACGTTGGCCGCCCATTGGGCCGTGACGGCGTCGGCGGGCCGACCGAGCGCCACGCACAGCACGTAGAGGTGCCGGCAGAACAGTTGCTTCGCTTCGATTTCGGCCGTGCCATCGGGAAACGGCCGGTTGATGTCGAACCGCAGGCCGGCGAGCACGTCGGGCGAGATCACGTCAATCGGGTCACACCGCAGGGCGGCGATGTAGTCGGCGATCTGGGTGGCGACGGCCCCCGTGAGCCCGGGAGTGTCCCAGCTGTCGGTCGTGATGAGCATGCGCGACCGCTGGCTCGCGTCGTCGAGCGCCACCGCCAGCCGTGGCGACAGCGTGGAGGCATCGGCGTCGAACTGCCGGAGCACCGCCTCCAGGTCTGCAGGGGTGAAGGGATTGTCGGCGTAGGCGGACGTGCGGAGCTCACCCGGCTTGGGGGCGTCGCTGTCGAGCCGCATCTCGTAGGGGTCGTCGACGAAGTTGGCCTTGTTCCAGTCGGGGCAGTAGTAGGTCATCTCGGGAACCGTGAGCTCGGACACTCTTCCGCTCGCGGTCGTGTCGAGATTGACCTTGATCATGCTCTTGAGATCGATCAGCGAGTTCGAGGCGGGAAGCGGGGCATTGCTCCCCGTACTGAAAAGCCGGTCGTTGCGCTCGCTGAGGCGGTCGTTCGTGTTGGAGACACCGGGGACCGCGGCCACGCCATACCGCCCGTCGACCGGCCCCACGAGGGGCACCGGGCGACGCTGGTCGAGCGAAGACGTCGTGGCCGTCAGGGTGGTCACGGCGGTCGCACCGATGATCCGCCTCCACCGGTCGGAGGCCGCGGGAGGATCCGTCTGCGTCTTGTTCGACGCGAGCGGATCGACGAACAACAGCGAGATATCGACGTCGGCCGGGCCGTAGCCGCTTCCGGTGGGAACGGCGGGGGCGCTCCGCCATGTGCCATCCCTTTCGTCCGCCGGCAAATCGATCGATGTCCGGCTGCCATGAGCGTTGACGTTGACGCGACCATCGAGGTCGAGCACGAGATAAGAGGCGTCGAACTCGAGCCGCCCGCCGCCCGGAGCCGGTTGACTATCGAAGATGTTTTGCAACCAGACGCCGTCGTTGACGCCGTCGTTGTCGTTGTCGACCGTGGCGGCATTCGTAGTTGCAAAAGCAGGGCGGGGAACCGTCGTCACGTCTCCGTTTTCGAGCGCGACCTTCGTGAGCCAGGGATTGGCGGCGTCATAGGCGTCGTAGGCCTCGTCCCGGAAGGCCGGCTGATTGACGAGGACGGCGCACGGCACACTGGGCAGGACCGATTCAGATTCCGCCTGGAGTCGGGCGATCCAGCAGGTGAACGGGCTCGTGCCGCTGGCCCGCAGGATCCGCAGGCTCATGACCGGCGAGCCCGTGTCGAGGTCGGGATCGAACGTGATCACGCGCCCGCAGAGATCGGCAGCACGAGCGCCCGGCAGTTCCACCGTGGCTTCAATGAGTGGCCCCCTGGCCGTGAGCGATGTCACCCGGCCCTCGAGTGGCGGCGTCTCGCCATACATGTCCGCCAGCAGGCTCTCGCTCAGCCCGGCCGCCGTCGCGTCGGGACTGCCCCGCAGCAGCGTCAGCACGGCGCGTTCCAGTTGCCGGCGGGCGAGCAGGGGACCGGCCGACTGGCCGACCGTCGCGGCGGCGAAGGCCCGGGCGGTCTTTCGCGTGCGGGTGGCCAGCGTGAGCATCACCGTTCCCAGGAGCAGGAACAACGTGAGCACGCAGAGCACGACCAGCAACAGAACGCCGCGGCGCCGGTTTCCGCCGAGTGTGGCATGCATGGGAGCGAAATCTCTAGGGATGGACCGAAAGTCTCAGTCGAGCGTCAAAGCTTTCTCGTCGACCCGCACGATGCCCTCGAACGCGAACACGGTGGCCGCTGCTCCGGAGGCTGCCGAGCTGGTGAGCTGCTCGAACTCGGCTTGATCGTTCAGGACAACCCGCTTCCTTTGCCCCGTGGGCGTTTGCCAATTCCACGACGACATCACGCGAAACCAGCGAGCCGAGTCGGTGGCACCGGCAGGCAGCGCCAGCACCCAGCTACATCCGCGCAAGAGCGCGTCGTTGTCGTCGGTGAACACATCGGCCTCGTAGACGCTGCCGACGCGCGTCAGCACGACCGGCAGCGGCTCATACGCCGCACCACTGACGCTCTTGTCCGACCGCTTGAAGACGACGAGCGACAAGACGGCCTTGCCCCCCGGCGCCACGGGGCGCGTGCGAGGCGCGAGCGTCGCGCCCCAGCAGAGCCCATCGCGAAACTCGCGTGGCCCGAGCCCAGCGCCATCGGTCGTGAACGAATTGGTCGGCGTGTCGGCAGTCTGTGTCTCGGCGTAGGCGAGGACGTCCTCCAGCACGAACGTGCGCCAAGAGCCGCACCGCTTCTGCGCGGCGGCCGAAAGCCCGGAAAAGATCTCACTCGCCACGCCGCCCGAGGGCAGCCGACCGAACGTGGGCAGCCTGTCGAGCACCTTGCCGAAGGCGAGCGTCGGTGCGGAGCCGTTGGTGGGGAACGCATCGGCAGCGATCAGACTGCGATTGACGATCTCGGCAGCGGCGTTGGAGAGCAGCACGGCGGCGCGATCCTCCGTCGTCGCCTGCGTGAGCCGCGACCCGGAGGCGGGCAGCAGCGCGGCGATCGCAGACAGCCCCACGACCAAGAGCCCGCAGCTGATCAGCACCTCGAGCAGCGTGATCCCACGCCGCCGTCGAGCCGCTTCGCTGGTGGGCGTGGGAGCCATGGTGCATCACCCTCCGATGCTCGTGCCCTGGCGGGCCTTGACGCGGGCAGCCCGGAGGGCCGTGGCGTCGTCGGCGACCTGGGGCACGTTTGCAGCGATCGTCACTCGGCCGGTGCGCGGATGCACGACCACCCACAGCGCCTTGTCGCTGGCCAGCGTATTCACTGTGGGGTCGAGGATCGCCGCTTCGATGTCGGCGCGGAGCGTGACGAAGAAGTAAATCTGCTCGCAGGGGCTGATCGGCTGCATGGTGCGAAACTGCCCGGCCGCAGGGAGCACGTTTTGCATCAGGGAATCGACCGACCCCACCGAGTCGAAGCCGACCGCGATCGCTCCCTTGCCGGCCAGCGACTCCCAGTCCGCCATGCCTTCGTAGCCACTCTGACGGAGATCGATCGCCACGCCCTCGGGCAGCGACTGCGAAAACCCGGCAGGAATCGGGTAGCGGGCCGCCTGAAAACTGAGGGTGCCCGAGGCCGCGGCCTTCGGCCACAGGACGGTGCGCGATGTCTGGCCGTTTTCACTGCGGATGCTCGCCACCGCGACCGGGGGCATGGGGCACGACAGCGAAAACCATTCCGACACCGGCCCGTCGGTGCCCTGCCCGCGGTCCAAGAATCGGATTTTGTAGCCGTTCACGAGCGAAGACACGTCGTCGTTGGTGGTCTTGAGCCGGAGCGTCTGCGACATCGCCGACAAGGTGGCGTCGGTCGGAGGCAGCCCCTGCTCCACGACGCCCTCGATGAACGGGAATCGCCGACCCTGCGAAACCATGTGACCGAGACGACCTTGGGAGTCGATGATCACTGCGGCGCCGGTGGGGCTGCCGAGCGAGACCGACTGCGATGCCAACAAGATCGAAGCAAGCTCCTGGGCACCGCGGCGGATGTTTCCCGACGTGCGCGAGCCGCGGGCCCCCGTGAGCATGAAGCTCATCATGGTCAGCATGATGGCCATGACGACGAGGAGTTCCGTGATCGTGTACCCACCGCGCAGCCGCTTGGACTCGGAAGCCTTTGTCATAGCTTGGCCTCCTCGTCGAAGTTCGTCAGGTTGTCGCGGCTTTCGTTCGAGCCAGGAATCTGGCTGGCGTCGGCACCCAGCCCCAACGCTCCGTCCGTTCCGGCCGACACGATCAGCGGCCGCATCAGCCCGCCCTTCGCCCCGAGCGACGTGGCGACGACCGGATCGAAGGGGAGGGCCGACGAGAAGAAGTTCGCGTTGCTGTTGAAAGGCAGCCGCAGCCCGCTGGGAGCGTGCACGAACCCGATGGGACGGTTCCAGGCATCGAGAAACTCGGGCATGCCGTCGTTGTCGGTGTCGCCCACCTCGATGCGGAGCGAGTCGCAGTCGAGGCAATCGGCGAGCCCGCCGTGCATGACGGCCAGGAAAAGACACTCGGGCGACGCATTGCTGACGACGACTTGGGCCTGATCCACCGACTTCCAGACGGCGACGTAGGCACGCTGATGCGGCGTGAGTTCCGACTCCGACTTGGCAGCCAGCGCGGCCACCGTGCTCCAGGTATCCGGAAGATCGCCCTTCGCCAGGGCTCGCAGCGCCTCTCCGCGGGCGGCGTCGGAAGTCGCCGCCACGCTGCGGCCCGCGTACGACTCGTACTGCGCCATGATGATCGCGTCGATCTTGGCGATGACGGTCCGCGTCCGCACCTTCTTGCCACTCCCGTTGGCAACGGAAACCGCGGCCATCGTCATCGAGGCGAGCGTCAGAATGACGGCGACCGTCACGAGCACTTCAACGAGGCTGAACGCCCGTCGGCACGCCGCATGGGCTGGCGTGGGCCGGGCCAGTGAAAAACGCTCGAAGAAGCTCATGCCGTCCCTCGTCGCA
>JBIIQL010000253.1:0-5739 GCA_044342095.1 Pirellulales bacterium | reverse complement strand
TCACCTTGCCGCTGGCGGTGGGGAAAACGCGGTCGGGGTACATGAGGGTCGGTGCGAGCGGATTTCGGACCGGACCGCGACGGAGGTCGTCGAGCGATGCGCCGTGATCGGCCACCTTCGCCAGGACGCGCCGTTTCCAGCCTTCGGCGTCCGCGGAGAACGCCTCGCCGAGGCCGGTCCTCCGCGCCAGCTCACCGATGATCTCCAGATCGCTCTTCACGCCAGGGGGAGGAGGGACGACCGGGCGCGATTCGACGATCCAGTGGTGCCCGTAGGCTCCAAGGAGGTCATCCTCCTCGAGCAAGGTCGTCGTGGGGAGGACGTACTGCGCGAGACGCGCGGTGTCGGTGAGAAAGGAGTCGACCACGACTGTGAGTTCCCGCCCTGAGAGTGCCTCCGCGACGGTGTGCGATTCCGGAAGCATGGCCACCGGATTGGCGGAGCTGATCCAGACGGCCCGGATCGGAGGATCCCGGGCCTCGAGGATCGCGCGTCCGAGACACGCTTCGGGGATGAGGCGGGGGGCGACCGCCTCGCGGCGGGCGAACGACAGGTCGAAGGCCCCGCGGCGCTTCATGTAATACGACACCCCACCGCCGGGAATCCCGATGTTCCCCGACACGGCCCCCAGCGCGTCGAGGACGCGCACCGCGGCAGAGCCGTGCTGTCGGCGTTGCAGCCCCCAGCCGATGTGGAGCGCTGCAGGGCGAACTGCATAGGCGTCGGCGAGGGCCACGAGCGCTTTCAGAGGCACTCCGGCGAGATCGGCCCATGCCTCCACGCTGCGGGAGTGCGTCAGGGCTAAAAATGAGTCGAGGTGGTCGCAGTAGTCGCCCGCGCCGGGATCGGCCGTGCCGGCTTCGAACATTCGCCGGGCCACCCCCAGAGCCAGTGGGATGTCGCCCCCCGGTCGCGGCTGCACGAACAGATCGCACATCGCCGCGGTTTTGTGGAACACCGGATCGACGGAGACGAGCGTCGCCCCGCGGGCCCGCGCTTCGAGGAGGACCGGGATGAGGTGGACGCTCGAGACGTGGAGATTTTTGCCCCACAGGATGATCGTCCGCGACCGGGTGGGATCGAAGAAGTCGTGGCTGTCCTCGTCGCCGAAATCGGTCAATTGGGCGACGTCGCCGGCGCCAGTGCAGACATCCCCCGACTTGACGGCGACCGGCCCGAAACGCTCGAAGAAATAATCGACAACGCCTTTGAGGATCCCCATCGAACCGCCGCAGCGGTAGGCGAGGATCGCCGCTGGGCCCGATTCCGCCCGGATCGTCAGGAGTCGGGCGGCGATGTCATCGAGGGCTTCTTCCCAGGAGACCGGCACGAACGAGTCGCCGTCGCGACGGAGGGGGGTCGTGAGACGGTCGGGGGCGTACTGACGCTCGAGAAAACGGCTGGTGCGGTGGCAGAGGAAGCCGCCCGTCACCGGATGGGCCGGGTCGCCGGTGAGGCGCGTGATCCGCCCATCTTCGATCGTGGCCACGATCCCGCAGGCATCGGGGCAATCACGGTTGCAGGCCGTGAGACGGCGTTCCTGGGCGGACGAATCCCCGTCAGCAACGTCGTTCATGCCTGCCTAAAATCCAAACGGAGAGGGCGGGATTCGAACCCGCGGTCCAGCTTTTGACCGGACACGTCTTTAGCAAAGACGCGCATTCGACCGCTCTGCCACCTCTCCTCACCCAATGAACGCGGATCGCGACGCAGCCTGACAAGACAAACCCGGATGTTCACCGGACCCACCTTGCCGCCACCCTGGGAGCGAAGTCCACTGGAGGGGCCATTGTGGGTCGCGGAACGCTCTCGCGGAACCCCTCCCTTGTGGGGGGTGTCGTTGGGGAGGGCCGTGGCGGTCACCGGAGTGCCTCGATCATGGACGTGCGGAAGGTTTTGTTGGCGATGGCCCTGGGGGTAGGGATCCCGTCCGCTGGCTCGCTCGGGGGGGAGAGTGGCCCTGCCGCCGAAGCGGTGGCGGTGATCGACGCCGTCGAGGCCGGCCGCCATGTGGCCGCCCTTGCCGACGACGCCCTCGAGGGACGCGAAGGGGGGAGTCGCGGGGGCAGGGCTGCCGGAGCGTACATCGTCGAGGCGCTCCGAGGCACCGGCCTCCAACCGGCCGGTGACGAGGGAACCTACTTCCAACGGTTCGGGACGATGCGGAATATCCTCGCCCTCGTGCCAGGAAGTGACCCGGCCTGCGAACGGGAGCTCGTCGTCGTCGGGGCCCATTACGACCATGTCGGCTACGGCACGGCGGCCAACAGCAACGGCCCGACCGGGCTGATCCACAACGGCGCCGACGACAACGCTTCAGGGGTGGCCGGGGTGCTCGAGATCGCCGAGGTGCTCCAGGCGATGCCGACCAAGCCGCGGCGGCCTGTGCTCCTCGCCTTCTGGGACGGCGAGGAGAAGGGGTTGCTCGGGTCGTGGCACTTCGTCCGCGTCCGTCCGCAGCCACTCCGTGACCTCCGGCCGGTATTTTCGGTCAACCTCGACATGATCGGCCGGCTTCGCGGCGAGCGCGTCGAGGTCTACGGCGGCCGAACCATGCTCGGCCTGCGGAGGATCCTCGCCGAGGCGAATCGGGAGACGGGGCTGGAACTCATCATCGACTGGGACATCGTCGATGACTCCGATCACTTTCCGTTCATCGAATCGCGCGTGCCAACGGTCATGCTCCACACCGGACTCCACGACGAATACCACCGCCCCAGCGACGACGTGCAGCTGGTGAACACCGCGGGGGTCGAGGCGGTGGCGCGACTGGCCCTCGGGGTGGTGATGGCAGTCGCTGACCAGCCGGGCGCGCTTGCCGGCTTCCGGGACGCCGGTCGCCGGGAGAAGAACGCCCATCGGGACAGCCTCGAACGCGTCGTGCCTGCGCCTGCGGGGCCGGTGGTGGCGCGCGGGCGGTGGGGTATGAGCACCCGATCCGACTCTGGCGATCCCTCGGCTCCGGTCGTGGTTCGCGTCGTTCCCGATTCGCCCCTCGGCCAGGCTGGTCTCCGAACTGGAGACCGGATCATCGCCATCGATGGCGAGCCGATCGCCAGCCAGACGGTGATGCTCGAACGGATGGCCACGGCCGGCGATGCCTTGAGGCTCACCCTGGAGCGTGCCGGGCGGATCCTCGACATCGACGTGATCGATGGCCGGGCGCCGACGTCGACGGGCGAACAACAAAACGCCGTGCCATCTCCGGCCGCGGCCCCGGCTCAGGGGCCATGAAGGGGCCAATTCCCCGGCGAATCTCGCTCACGAAGACCGAGTGAGAGACTCTCAAGCGTCGCCCCCTGCTGGCTTCACAAAAACAGACCCTGGAGACACGCACGGCGTCTCCAGGGTCTGTTGAATGCTGGCTTGGCGAAAGTGGCTGGGTTGAAGCCAGGTCGGAAAGTGCCGCAGGCGACGAGAATCGGGATGGCGGCAGAGTCAGGAGGTGCAGAGGTCAGTCGTCGTCGTCTTCATCCTCGTCCTCTTCGTCTTCGTCTTCGTCCTCGTCGTCCCACTCCTCGTCGTCGTCCTCCCACTCCTCGTCATCATCCCCTTCTTCCTCGTCCTCTTCGTCATCCTCTTCGTCGTCTTCCTCTTCCTCGTCATCGTCATCCTCGACCTCTTCCCAGTCGTCATCCTCGAGGTCGTCTTCTTCCTCGTCGTCGTCAAGATCGTCGTCGTCGTCCTCGAGATCGTCCTCGTCATCGTCCTCATCCTCGTCGTCATCCTGCTTGCCGACGAGCGGCGACGTCGAGGCGCGGCTGCCGGCGATCTCGAAGAGCTCCTCGGCGGCCAGCAAATCGGGAAGTTCGTCCCAGCAAAACACGTCGGAGTTCAACACGCTTCGGGATCCCCTGGGGCTCGCAACGCTGGTCACTGAAAAACCTCCCTCGAGTCTGTTCACCGGCCCTGCGACGGACAGTGAACGGTCAGACGATAACGATCCACGTTGAGTTGTCGGTGTAGGTGCCATCATCGCTGCCTGTCCGTTGGTGTGCGTCGTCGATGATTCCCGGTTGCTCATCCCCCGCGGGATGGCGTCGGGCGGGCATGCCGCCGGTCGGTCGTCCGAGTATCGGCAGAATCCTTCGCACAATTCTGTACCCGATCGTGCGGAATCATCCAACCTTCGGGAAAAAAATCGTCAACCAGAGACGGGGCGGCCGTCGGAACCTACCGGGGGACGGGAAAGTGTCGCCGCAGGTTCGACCGAGTGCAAGCGGGACGTGGGAAACGGAAAAATGCTCAAGTCCGCTCCGCGGAGGGGGCGGCGGTCGTCTCCGGGCCGGGGGGGGCGATCGGCTCGTGCGCCGTGACCGGGCCGATGTCGGGGAGATCCTCGATCCGTGACAGGCCGAAGGCCCGCAGAAAATGCTTCGTTGTCTGATAGACGTTGGGCCGACCGAGCTCTTCGGTCCTCCCTCCGACGGCGACCAGATCCCGCTCCATGAGCTGCCGCAGCATCTCCTCGCACCCGACCCCCCGGATGGCTTCGATCTCCGCCCGGGTCACCGGCTGACGGTAGGCCACGATCGCCAGGGTCTCGAGCGCCGCGGCGGACAGCCGGTTTTCTGCCGGGGTTGTGAGCAGTCTGCGGACCCACGGCCCGAACGGAGCCCGGGTGAGAAGTTGGAATCCGCCGGCGATCGGTTCGACCCGGACGGCGCTGCCGCTGGCGTCTTGGATGGCCGCCAGTTCCCGGAGGAGCGTTCGGGCGCGGGTGCCGTCGGAGAGCCGGGCGAGTTTGGCCAGCCGTCGGGTCGAGAGCGGCTCCCGGGCGATGAACAGCGCCGCCTCGAGCCGGGCGAGTTCCTCCGAGCGGGCATGGGGGCCCGGGGCCGCCTCGGCGAGGGGAGAACGATGGCCGACGGGCGTCGGCGGTGGGCGTAACCGGCGGACCGGTGCCAGGGAGGACCGGGGGCCGCGTCCTGACGCCGCTCGGCGTCGGAGGAGGTCGGGGAGTCGATTTGAACTCGAACGCCGACGATGAAGCAGCAAGGGTGCGATCTCCCCGAAACGATCCAGCGCAGGCTGTACACCATGTGCCCGCCGCCAGATGCGGCGGTCGACATCATCGACACGATCGGCAATCCCGCCAGTTCCTGAGGCCTCACCGTGGCAACGAGGCCCTCCATGAGCCTGTCGGCACGGAGGGTCAGCGTACCAGGGGTGTCGACGGACTGGCTGCGGTGCCGCCGGTGCGCATCGACCAGGCCGTGACTTGGCCGACGAGATTGTCGAGCGCGGCCACCGGATCGGCCGCTGACGCTTGGAAGACGCGGTGGAGTTGGCCGGTCGGTTCGGCGGGGATGCGGCAGCTGCAGCGGTGAAGTCCGTCGCCCCCTTGGCCTGGCGTCCAGTCGATCCTCGTGGCCCCGAGGGCCCGAAGCCGTGCCTCGAGGGATTCCCGGCCCGTGCCCCCACCGATCGGCAGCGAGTCGTCCGCCCCGTGGAGGATCGCCGGCGGCAGCGTCGTGGCGGCGAAGGCCGGATCGGGCGCGCGCCCAAGCGGGACCGAAGACTGCTCGAGCGGCTCGCCGCGAACGGTCGTCGGGGGAGCGATGTCGGCGGCCGCCGATCCAGCGCCGGCCAACGCGGCAGGGGGGGCGGGGAGGGCTTCCGCCGCCGTGACGCCAGGATCGGCGGATTTGGGGAGTGACGAGGCCTGCCGCTGAGAGGGGCGAAGAGGGGTGGGAGAGCCGAGGCCGACCGCTGCGATCATCGGATCCCAGAGGCGTT
>JBIIQL010000251.1:0-5743 GCA_044342095.1 Pirellulales bacterium | reverse complement strand
CGTGGACTCGTGGCGAGCGGCTGCCGGGCGCCGGTCCGGTGTTCGATCCTTCCCCCACCGCGACCAATCTGACGGAGGCGCGAGGCGTGGGCAGTCAAAGTGCGAGATATCCCCGGCCAATCCTCGGGCTCCTGGTGGCCCTCGGGCTCATGGGGCTGGCGATGGCGTGGTGGTGGGCGGCGGCCCGGGGCCCGCGGGGACCGGCCGGGGGCGCTGGGCGGTCTGCGGCCCGTCTCGGCGCCGAGGGGGCGCGGGAGGTCGTGTCGAAGACGAACGTGGCGCTGGGGTATCTCGAGAATCAGGCGCTCGACGAATGCATCCCCGCCTTCGCGGCCCTTGCCGATCAGGTCCCCAGCGAATCCCTCCCGGCGCGAAATCTCGCCGTGGCGCGAACGGTGGCCCTTGGGGATGGCGGTCTGGAACCCGATCCTGCCGCGATCGATGCCGCACGGGGGGCGCTCGAGGCGATGGAACGCCGCGAGGGGCCGTCGGCCGATCAGCTGTGGCTCGCGGCTCGTGTCGCCCAGGTGTCGCGTGACGGCGCCGCTTGGGAGGATGCCACGAGTCGGCTCGTCCGCTCGGCCCCCGAAGACGCGGCGGCCTGGTATGAGCGGTGGAAATCACTCCGCGAATCGACCAGCGGTGGCGAGACAGGTGGGGGCGGAGACGCTGTCGGCAGCGTTGGCGTGGCGGCAGCGTCGCTCGACCGGGCCTGCGAACTCGATCCCCGCAATCTCTGGCTTGTGATCGAATGGTGTCGGGCCCTGGCCCTCGAACTCGGGAAGCGGCCGCCACCGGAGGTGCCCGCAGGACTGGCGGAAAAGATCGAAGCGCGTTGGGGAGCGATGGAGCCCTTCGCGCCGTCCATCAAAACGTTCGCCAACGTCGACATCCGCGACGTCCTCGACAAGGGGGTGGCCGCGGCGAGCGGTGGCGATGCTGCGGGGGTTGCGGGGCGGCTGCGAGGGCTGGCGAATGTCCTCGTCCCCCAGTCGGAAGCCGACCGACGGGCGATCGAGCGGCATCCGCTCGAGTTCGTGGTCGAACGCTATCGACCGGCGTTCTACGCCGAGACGGGGCTCGACAAGGCGACCGAAGTGCCGCGGATCGAATCGAGCCTCGAAGGCCGTGAGACGGTGTGGGGCGGCGATGCCCCCGGCCGATTCCCGGCGGTTCTCCTCGAGGATTTCGATCTCGACGGCCGGCCCGACATCCTCCTCCTCGGGACGAGCCAAGTGCGGGTGTTCGGACGCCGCGGTGCGGGGGAGGTGGCGTTCACGGTCGCCGCCGCCGATGGCACGAAGACACCGTGGTACGAGATCGCCTCGGCGGACGTGCCGGAGGGGGCTTCGGGGCTCGTGGCCGCCGATCTCGATCTCGACTTCGACGAGGCGAAGCGCCCCGGCACCCCGGCCCGTCCCGGCACCGACAAGCCTGGCGCCGAGATCATCGCGGAGAAACTCGCGGCTGGTTGCCCGGCGGCCGATCTCGACCTGATGGTCCATGGTGAAGGAGGCGTCGTCGTCCTCGAGAATCGACTCGATCCGGCGACCGGCGCACGGACACTCCGCCCCTTCCTTGCCGAGGCCTTGGCCGCTGCCGGGCCGACCCGAACTTCGGCCGTTGCCGACCTCGATGCCGACGGCTACCTCGACCTCGTCACTGGCCACGAGGGAGTGCTTCGCCTGTGGCGGAATCTCGGACGCGGGGCTTTTGTCGTCTGGCCGGGGACGGCGGAGTTTTCCGTCGGGGCCCCGGTGCGGGCGCTCCTGCCCCTCGACTGGGACCGGGATGTCGATGTCGACGTGATGCTCGGCAGCGATGCCGGCGGGGGATGGCTCGAAAACCTTCTCCACGGTCAGTTCCGATTCGTCCCCTTTGCTGTCCGCGGCGGCGACGCGACCGTCGCGCCCGGGGCGTTCACGGTGCCCGGGCCGATCGCGGCGCTCGAGTGCCTCGATGCGGAGGGGGATGGCGCCTGGGATCTCGTCGCGGCCGGCCCGTTCGGCGTGGCGACGGTGCCGAGCCGGCGCTCGCCGACCGGTGTGGTCCGCCCGGCGGATGAACCGGGGGTCGTGGTGACCGACACGGCGAGCGCCGCGGTCCATGCCTTTGATCAGGACAACGACGGCCTCCTCGACCTCGTTATTCTCGACGAGAACGCGATGACGGTGTCGCTCGGTATCCCCGCCGGAGGATTCGAGAAGCAATCGCCGAGGCGGTGCCCCACCGGCCACCCACGGAGCTTCGACAGCGCCGACCTCGACGGCGACGGCGATCTCGACGGCGTGGCGGTGGGCGAAGGGGGCTGCGCCTTCACGATGCTCGAGAACGTCGGTGGCAACACGAATCATTGGATCGACGTGGCCCTCGAGGCCCAACAGATCAAGGGGACGGCGATGTCGCCGAGCGGCCGCGTCAACGCCCACGGATTGGGAAGCCTCCTCGAATTGAAAGCCGGAGCCCGTTACCAGCCGCGCCCCGTCCGCCGCCGCACGACCCACTTCGGCCTCGGAAATCTTCCGGTGGCCGACGTCGTTCGCGTGGCGTGGATCAACGGCGTGCCGCAAAACGTGATCCAGCCCGCCGCCGACAGCCTGATCTGCGAGGAGCAGATCCTCCTCGGCTCCTGCCCCTACCTCTACACCTGGAACGGCCGGGAGTTCGTGTTCGCGACCGATCTCCTCTGGGCCGCGCCGCTGGGGCTCCAGCGGGCGGAGGGGAAGCTCATGCCGTCGCGGGCCTGGGAGTGCCTGAAGATCGACACCCCGATGGTGCCACGCGACGACCGCTACTCGATCCAGGTGACGGAGGAACTGTGGGAGGCGGCGTACTTCGATCAGATTCGGTTGGTGGTCGTCGACCATCCCGCCGATGTCGAGATCTACTCCAACGAGAAAGTCGGGCCCCCCGACCTGGCCGCCTTCGGGATTCACGCCGTCCGCACGCCGATTCGACCGGTGACGGCCACACGCCAAGACGGGAGCGATCTCCGGGGCGACGTCCTCGCAGCCGATGGCCGGTTCGCCCGGTCGTACGCCCGAAAACTCCGTCAGGGGCTCGTCGCTGACAACGCGCTCGTCCTCGATTTCGGTCCGATCCCCGACGCCGGCAACGCGAAGCTCGTCCTCACCGGCTGGATGTATCCGACAACCGTTAGCGAGAACGTCGCCCTGTCGCACGATTCCGTTTTAAGCCTGCCGAAGCCGCCGTCGTTGTCGGTGCCGGATGGCGCCGGGGGCTGGCGCGAGGCGATCCCCTTCACCGGCTTCCCTGGCGGCAAGACGAAGTCGATCGTCATCGATGTCTCCGGGCTGCTCGACCCGGCCCAGGCCCGGCTGCGGATCGACACGACGATGGAGATTCATTGGGACGAAGCGTTTCTCGTCTCGGGGGAGGAGAATCCCACGTTCGAGATCGTGGAACTCGATCCTGATACGGCCGATCTCCATTGGCGCGGCCGATCGAGAATCGAACTCGAAGATGGGGACGCTCCGGAGCGCTTCGTCTACGGGGAGCCACTCCAGGACCCACGCTGGCCACCGATGCGGGGCCGGTTCACGCGTTACGGCGATGTCCGCGACCTCGTTGCCGAGGGGGACGACCGGCTGGTGATCATGGGGGCGGGGGATGAAATGACGATCGCCTTCCCGGTGCCCCCCGGGCCGCCGGACGGTTTCAGGCGGAGCTTCCTCCTCCGGAGCGTCGGCTGGGACAAGGATGCCAACCTTGCCACCGCCGAGGGGCAGACCGTCGAGCCGCTCCCCTTCCGCGGGATGCGTTCCTACCCGCCGGCCGATGACGACCAGCCCCACGCCTCCCCGGCCCGCGAAGCTTGGCTACAAAACGACCAGACCCGAGAGCAAGCCGATGCCTTCTGGCGGGCCATCCGCCGCTGGACGGCCAAGGGTGATAGGCTGGAAGAGGCCCGGACGGCCGGGCCCGACGGGGGACGAGACACGAGGAGGAACGAGCGATGATCGGCGTCGGCGCGAGTCGGTGGAGTGGCCTGATCGGGGGGCTGTTGGGATGGATGGCCTGGGCCGCGGTTCCGGCCGTAGGGCATGCCGAGGAACTGCTCTATCCCCTCTCGGTGGCGGTGGCCGGCGACGACACGCTCCTCGTCGCCGACCGGATGCTTCCGGGGCTCCTCAAGGTCAACGCCGGCACGACGGAGGTGTTCTTCCAAGGGAAGAAGACCTTCCGCACGCCGCTCAACGCCGTCCGGGCCGTGGCCGTCGCCGCCGATGGCACCGTCCATGCCGCGGACTCGGCGACCCGGGACGTCTTCAAGTTCGTCGATGGCCAGCCGATTCCGCTCACCCAGGGAAAGATCGGGATCCCGGTCGACATCGCTTTCGATCCCTCGGGCGACCTGTTCGTCTCGGACCTCGAGACACAGCGGATCTGGCGGGTGCCGGCGGCCGGCGGCGAGCCGAAGGAGGTGGCCCAACTGGCCGCCCCGCGTGGTCTGTTTGTCGATGGCACGGGGCGGCTGTGGGCCGTGGCAGCTTCGGGCGAGCAACCGCTGGTACGGATCGGCGCCGACGGAAGCGTCGAGCCGGTCGTCAAGGAGCGGGTGTTCGAGTTCCCCCACGACGTCGTCGTGGCCGACGACGGCACCGCGTACGTCAGTGACAATTACGCCCGGGCGGTCTGGAAGGTGGCTGCCGACGGCACCGCCACGAAGTGGATCACCGGCGAGCCCTTGAAAGGCCCGGTCGGCCTCTCGATCCGGGCCGGGAAAGTCCTCATCGCCGACCCGCAGGCCAAGACGGTCTGGGAAGCTGACAGCGAGGGGAAACTGACCTCCCTGGTGCCGACCGCGAAGTGATGCCATCGCCCCGCGGTGATTCGTTGACGCATCGAACGGGGCGGTCTACAGTTCTGGAGAGAGCGGGGACGATGGTGTTCGGTGAGGGGGCCACGACTCGGTGAGTCCTGCCTGTTCCCGGGTTTTTTTCCATGGGTCGCATCAACACTCTCGCATCGCGGTTCGCCGCCGGGCGCCTCATGATTTCGGTCATGGGCGCCCTGGTGGCGTTTGTCGCCCTGCTCCCGGGGGGGGGCGAAGTCGAGGCGAGTTGCGGCGATTGGCTGGCCGGACACCACCGCTCGGCCGAGGCTCCCGAGGGCCTTGCTGCCGAGCGTGAAGCGGTGGGCCCGGTGGCCTCGCTGCCTGCCGACGCCCCACGCCTGCCGCAGTGCCACGGCCCCGCCTGCCGCGGCGTTCCCTTTCTCCCGACGCTCCCGCGGGAGGTCTCCTTCGACGCTCCGCGCCACGATCCTGCCGATCGCGGTGGGATGGCACTTCTCTTCCACCGGGATGTCGGCCGTCCGTTCCGTGCCGGAAATGACGGCAAACCGCTGTCGGTCATCGCGCCGGTGCCGATCCGTCCTCCCAGACGGGCTGCTCTCGAGGCCTGACGTCGCCGCGGTCGCCGCGCTTGCCCGAGGGCTCCGACAAGGAGCGTGTCCGGCGGTGGTCGATCCGGCGCCCCGCTCCCACCGCCCGTCTTCCCCGTTTTCGTGGGGAGGAACGGTCGTGGCGGTGGCGGGGATTCCGTGGGCCACTTCCCTTCCCCGTGTGGCCGAAGGCCGCCGGAGCGGGCGAGGTGGTCCTTGTCGCCTGCCAGCCCCCGCTTCACGAAGAGGACACGATCCATGGGCTCCGAAGCCACCCCGCTCCCCGCGCGTTCCCCGCGCAAGCCCCATGTCCCCGCGGTGGGGCCGCGGCTCCGCA
>JBIIQL010000252.1:0-5743 GCA_044342095.1 Pirellulales bacterium | reverse complement strand
CTACGCCCACCGTTTCGCCGCCGATCATCCCGACAAGGTAAGCGTGATCTACGGCGACGCCGGGGTGTGCGACATCCGCAGTTGGCCGGGAGGCGTGGCCGCCGGCCGGAAGGGGAAGGGGAGCGCCGGCGACTGGGCCGAGGTGAAGAAGCTCTACGGCTTTGCCGACGACGCCGCGGCGCTTGTCTGGACGGGGAACCCGGTCGACACGCTCGCGCCCCTCGCCAAGGCCGGCGTGGCCCTCATCCATGTCGTCGGCGATGCCGATGACGTTGTCCCGCCGGAAGAGAACGGCCTGGTCGTCGCGGAGCGCTACCGGGCCCTCGGCGGCACGGTTGAAGTGATCCACAAGCCGGGGGTCGGCCACCATCCCCACGGCCTCGACGATCCCACGCCGGTCGTCGATTTTGTCCTCCGCCACGCCGCGGCGGAGTAAAGAACGCTGTCAGTCCTTGGCGGCCCACTCCCTCGGAAGCGGCGCCGCCGGCGGCACGCCGAGGACGAGCCGGTAGAGCGCCGGGAGGACAAAGAGCGTGTAGAGCGTGCTTGTGATCACGCCGCCGATGACGACCGTGGCGAGCGGCCGCTGCACCTCGGCGCCGGTTCCTTCGCTCACGGCCATCGGGATAAATCCGAGGCTCGCCACGAGCGCCGTCATCACGATCGTGCGGAGCGAGGCCGACGCCGTCTCCTCGATCGCCACGTCGCGGGAGGTGCCGCGAGCGAGCCGCTCGCGAAGGGCACTGGCGAGCACCATGCCGTTGAGCACCGAGACGCCGGAGAGCGTGATGAAGCCCACGGCCGCCGAGATCGACAGCGGCATCTCCCGAGCGGCAAGCGCCCAGATGCCGCCGACACACGCAAACGGCACGCTCACGAAGAGGAGCGTCGTGTCGGCGACGTTGCGGTAGGTGAGATGGAGCAGGGCGATGATGAGGAGGAGGGCCAGCGGCACCACGATCGCCAGCCGCTTCTGGGCCCGCTGCATGTTCTCGAATTGCCCGCCCCACACGAGCCGGAATCGTTCCTCGGGGAGATCGACGGCCTCCGCGATCGCCCCTTGCGCCTCGGCGACAAATCCCCCCACGTCGCGGCCGCGGACGTTGCACTGCACGACGACGCGCCGCTCGCTCCATTCGCGCGTCACGTACTTCGGCCCGAGGATCGTGTCGATGTCGGCGATCCGTCCCAGGGGAACGTTCTCGCCGGCCGGGGAACGGAGCGGAATGTTGGCAAACGCTTCGGGGCCGGTGCGAAGGGCCTCCGGGAGGCGGACGACGATCGGGAAGCGGAATTGCCCCTCGACGATCTGGCCGACCGCCTTCCCGCCGACGCTCTCGATGACGTCGAGAACGTCCTTGGCGGAGATCCCGTAGCGGGCGATCTCGTCCTGGCGAACGGCGACTTTGAGGATCGGTTGGCCGGCGACCTGCTCGACGGCGACGTCGGCCCCCCCCGGCACCTTGCGGATCACCGCCGCCACCTCGTTGGCCTTGGTGACGAGCTGGTCGAGATCGGTGCCGAACACCTTCACGGCGATGTCGGCCCGGACGCCCGACACCATCTCGTTGATCCGCTGCTCGATCGGCTGGGTAAACCAGATGACCTGCCCCGGGATCCCCTCGACGATCTTGTTCATCGCCTCGACGAGGCCGACCTGCGTCCGGGCGGCCTTCCACTCCTCGCGGGGGCGCAGGGCGATGAAGACGTCGGTTCCCTCGATTGCCCCGGCGTCGGTCGCCACCTCCGGCGTGCCACCGCGGCTCCACACCGCGGCGACCTCGTGAGGGAAGGCGTCGAGGAGGGCCTTCTCGATCCGGGTGTTCATCCGGGCCGACTCCTCGAGGCTCGTTCCCGGTGCCCGGATGATGCCGAGGACGATATCCCCCTCGGAGAGCTTCGGCACGAACTCCGTCCCCAGCGTCGAGGCCCGCAGGAAGGTGATGAAGAGGAGGGCCGTGGCCGCCATCGCAAGCGTTCCCCGCGCCGACAGGCAGGCCCGCAAGGCGGGGCGATAGGCCCAGCGGAGGAGCCGGACGAGGAACACGTCGTGGGCATCGACGCGCTTCGGAAGGAAGATACTCGACAGCACCGGCACGACAGTGAGCGAGAGGACAAGCGACCCGATGAGGATAAAGATCACCGTCATCGCCATCGGCCGGAACATTTTCCCCTCGACCCCTTCGAGCGACAGGATCGGGATGTAGACGATCATGATGATCAGCTGCCCGAAGCAGGCCGGCTTCTTGACGGCGCTGGTTGCCTCCATGACGAGCTTGAGGCGGGCGGCGCCAGTGGCCCCGGGGTGGTGGGCGATCTTCTCGAGGATGCTCTCGATGACGACGACGGAGGAATCGACGACGATGCCGAAGTCGATCGCCCCGAGCGACAGCAAGCTGGCGGCGATCCCCGCCTGCCACATGCCGATGAAGCCGAACATCATCGACAGCGGGATCGCCGTGGCGGCCACGAGCCCGGCCCGGAGATTGCCGAGCATGATGTAGAGGATGACGACGACGAGGAAGGCTCCCTCGAGGAGGTTTTGCCGCACCGTGGCGATCACCCGGTCGATGAGCTTCGTGCGGTCGTAGACGATCTTCGCCTCGACCCCTTCCGGGAGCGTGCGAAGGAGCTTCTCGAACCGGTCGCGTAAGCGCGTCGTCACGGCGTAGCTGTTTTCCCCCATGAGCATGAAGCCGAGGCCGAGGACCACCTCCCCCTCGCCGCCGGCCGTCACCACTCCCTTGCGGATCTCGTGGCCGATGAACACCTCGCCGACGTCGCGGATGCGGATCGGGACGCCGTCGCGCGAGGCGATGACGATCCGGCCGATCTGCTCCGGATCGACCGTCCGGCCGACACCGTACACGAGCACCGCGTCGCCGGAGCGGTCGATCGAGCCGCCGCCGACGTTGAAGTTGTTGCGCGGCACCGCCTCGACGACCTGGTCAAAGGAGAGGTCGTAGCGGCGCAGCAACCCCGGATCGACCCGGATCTGGTACTGCTTGTTGAGCCCTCCCCAGGCGTTCACCTCCGCCACGCCGGGCACCGAACGAAGTGCCGGCTTGAGGGTCCATTCCTGGAGCGTCTTGACGTCGGTCAGGCTCATCCCCTTCGGCACGAGGAGGTAGTGAAACACCTCCCCCAGGCCGGTGGAGACCGGCCCCATCTCCGGCCGGGCCACCCCCGGCGGCACCTCGACGGTTCCGAGGCGCTCGTTGATGAGCTGGCGGGCGAAGTAGATGTCGGTGCCGTCTCGGAAGGTGACGATCACCACCGACAGGCCGAACATGCTGGCGCTGCGGATGTCTTCGAGCCCCGGCATTCCCCCCATCGCCAGTTCCACCGGGAAGGTGATCTGGCGTTCCACCTCCTCGGCCACCATCCCGGCGGCGACGGTGTTGATCTGCACCTGCACCGGCGTGGTGTCGGGGAAGGCGTCGATGACCAGCCCGCGTACGGCCACCCAGCCGATCAGGCAGACGACGGCCGCACCGAGGAGGACGACGATCCGGCGCGACAACGACCAAGCAATGATGGAATCGAGCATGGTGGGAGAGAGGGGTGAGGGGATTCAGGTCGGGATGAAAGGCGAAAGCGAGAGCCCTGCGCCGTCCTGGCGCCGGTCCCGCCGATCACAGCTCCCCCGACTCGATCCGCTCGAGGAGCACTTGGCTTTTGAGGACATGGCTCCCCGCCCCCACGACCCGCTCGAGCGTGCCGCCCGAGGTTTCGCCGACGATCTCCACGACATTCCCGTTGCGAACGCCCGGCTGAACCTCGCAGGCCGTGAACGACACATCGCCCGACGGGATGAACACCACCCACCGGCTGCCGTCCCACTGGACGCTCTGCGACGGGACGACGATCGCGGTGCCGCGGCGGTCGATCTCGATTTTGCCGCTGCCGAACGTATGGGCCCGGAGTCCACCCGAGGCGGCGACGGGGGGCGTCGACTGGCCGTCGACCACCGCCCGCACCTGGAGCGTGCGCGTCGCCTCGTCGACCTCGGTCGAGATCCAGGTGATGCGGCTGGAATATTCCTCGTCGGAGCCGTCGGGGCGGAAGCGTACCGGCTGGCCGATCGCCACCTTGCCGGCGTCCTCCTTGTCGACTTTGAGCGAGATGATCATCCGCGAAACATCCGCCACCTCGAAGATCGGCTTCGCCGCCTCGACCACCTCACCGACGACCGCATCGCGGCCGACCACGACCCCGTCGAACGGGGCGGCGAGGGGGAGGAGATTCGAGGTCACGACGTCGTCGGTGAGGCCGGCGACGATCTGCTCCGGGAGGCCGACGGTACGGATCCGCTCGGCCCGGGCCTCGTCGACGAGCGACTCGTAATCGGCGATCGCCACGGGGAGGCCGAGATTCACCAGGGCCTGTTCGTCATTGACGAGATGGATCCGCGCTTCGCGGAGCGCCGCGCGGGCCTCGCGGAGTTGCCGCCCCATGACGGCTCCCTGCACCTCTTCGAGGATCGCCATCTGCTCGCGCCGCGACTCGAACGTCACCAGGGCATTGAGGAACGCGGCCTTGAGCCGCCCCACCTCCTGGCTGTCGATGACGAGGAGCACTTCCCCCTTGCGGACGACGTCGCCGAGATGCTTCTCGACGCGCCAGATGCTTCCGCCGACGCGGGAGGAGAGTTGGGCGGTGCGGCGCTCGTCGTAGTCGACGACCCCGGCCACCTCGAGCTCGCTCACCATCGGCCGCCGCTCTACCGGCACGACCTCGATCCCGGTCCGCTCGACAGCCTCGCGTGAGGAAAATCGCACCGTCCCCGGCTCGGCATCACCCGGCCCGTCGACGGTCGCCGCGGCAGCATCGCTCCCGGCATGCTCGGCATGGTCACCGTGGTCGGCGTGGTCGCCAACCGCCCCGTGCGGCGCCGCATGCCCCCCCAAGCCGAATGACCAGTGGGTGGAATGGCCAAGCCAACCAACGGCCACGAGTGACGCGGTCGTCACCAGCGAAAGGCCCCACGACGCGATCAGGGAAAGAATGTCCGCGATCGAGAAACGACGGGGCGGTCTGGACTTCGTCCGCAGTTGCATGAGAGCTCTCCTTTGCGGGGCTGCTCCGCCAGAAGCACCCGTCCGCCAGGGAAGTGCCGCCGTCCAGATTCGGCGACACAGGAATGGAGCCGCCCCCTCTCGGAGACGACGCTGTCGATTATTCTTCACCGCCGGAAACTGTCCAGCCCCCGCGGGGGAAAGGATCCAGCTGGCCCCTTTTCAGGCCGTCGTTCAGGCCTTGTACTTGTCGCGGTTGACGTCCGGAGCCACCCCCTCCGGGGTCTCGTCGCTGCCGATGTCAAACCACTCCGGCTTGAACTCGATCCGGGCCTTCGTGGAATCGCCCAAGGCGATGTTGCTCACCAGGGCGATGACCGCATCGGCGATCGCCACCTCCGGCTTGCAGCGGGGCTGGTTCTCGGGGGCCGGATTGCGAATGCACCAGGCCCAGTGCTCGAGTTCCTCGGTGTAGCCGCGCGACGGGGGAGCCCCATCGCCGCCGGGGCCGGCGGCCGCCGCCTTGCCACCGCCGCCACCGCTTTCGGTGGTGTCGAGGGTCGGGGCCCCGTCCTTCGCCTTGGCGACGGTGACGCGGGTGTCCTTGGCGCTGTCCTTGTAGAGCATCACCTCCTGCTCGCGTTCGAGCACGAGGGTCCCCTTCGTCCCCATCACCACTTCGCCGTAGTCGCCGAAGCCATTGCCGTTGATCGAGGAGTAGGTGA
>JBIIQL010000250.1:0-5750 GCA_044342095.1 Pirellulales bacterium | reverse complement strand
CGCAGCCACACCGGCGAAGCCCTGGAACGCTTCGGCCTGCCGGGCCTCGCCGGCCCGGCACCCGCCCCGACTACCAGCGGCTCTCGAGGCCGGACTGGACGCCGTTGAGGAACACACTGCCGTTGGTATTGATCGTGGCGGTGTTGTTGAGGACGTCGGTGGTGTTGAGCTGATCGACCGGCACGGCGACCCCGGAGAGCCAGAAGAAGTTGTAGCCGGTGCGCCAGGCGAGCCAGTCAGTCATCTGCCAGGTGCCGAAGATCCCCAATTCACCGAAGAAGGCCGTCTGCTGGGCGGAGGCGGAGAGAGGACCGAGATCCCCCTCCGAGTAGCCGCTCGTGTGCTGGACGGCGTTGTTGAGGAACACCCCCGCCTTGCCGACGGCGTTGAATCGGATCGGACCGCCATTGTTCCAGAGCATCACGTCGGCACCGGCCTGACCACCGTAGAGGTCGTTGATGGTGTTCGTGTTGATCCGCTCCGCCTGCTCCAGCGGCGTCGGGGCGGTCGTTCCGTAGGTGTCGAGGAGTTGCAGGCTCTGGTTCCATTCCACCCAGCGGAAACCGGAGAGCCAGGTGACCGGCCCGCACGTGCGGCGGCGCCAGTTGAGCTCGGCGCTCATGATCGAGGCGTTCGTCGTCGCCTGCGCCCAGTCGATGTCCTGGAAGCCGGGGGAGTCGGGCGGCCGGAAGCCGGCGAGGAAGTTCTGCTGGTAAGCGCCGGCAGTGTGCGGCGTCGACTGTTCGCCGTTGAAGGGGCGGACGTTGAAGTAGTTCCCCTCGATCGAATAGATGTTGTCAAGGTTGAAGAGCACCCCGATCCGCGGCCCGGCCGCCGCCTCGTTGGCCGTCTGGTTGATGTCCAGGGCGGTCGTCGGCAGCGTGTCAGGGGGTGGGAACGGGTTCGGCTGGGTCGTGGTCGACCTCGTATTGAGGTAGAGCGGACGACTCCCGATGTTCCCCTGCCAGAGGAACAGGGCATCGGTCTGCACAACCCACCGCGGCGACACCGGGCGGAGGAGCCCACCGCCGAAGTCGACCGGGCCGCTCCAGGTGCTGAAGCCGCCGTCGGCCCCGCCGCCATAGGGAATGACGCCCGGTTCGGCGCCGGGATAGACGCCATCGACCCGGGGGACGGCATCGACGGTCGCGGCGGAGTCGTAGCCGTCGAACCCGCCGGAGGCATCGCCGAAGCCGAGCGTCGGCTCCTCCGCCCCGGGGGTGAGCACCGAGGTTTCGACCGGCTCGACGACCTGATCCCCCTCGCCGTCGAGGAAGCTGTCGAAGCCCCCGGCCGTCGCGGCAGCCGGAGCGGCCACGGACAAAAGAAGCGCCGTGGCCGTCAGGCCGAGGCCAGTCGTGTCGCGGAGCGTGCGGGCAAAGCCCGTACAACCGGCAACCCGCACGCCACGCGGAGAACCCGCCCGATCCTGCCAAGCGTTCATGACGTCGTGATCCTCCCAAGGAAATCGGTTCCCCAGGTTTTTCGACTGACGGTCATGCTGGTCGTGACTCTCGATCCTCAAATGCCGGTCACAGCGACCGGGCGCTTCGGGTCGAATACACAAACCCTGCGGGCAGATCCGTGCTCAACGGCCGCTCGCGGAGCCACGCGTTCCCCCCTCGACATCCCATCCCTCCGGCGCGAGGGAAATCCGCTCGCGGGCCGGAGAAGCTGGGGGGAATGAACCGACGGTTCCCCGGGGGATCGGCCTGGGAATCTTTCCCAAGTCCGATGCCCGCCGGGGAGCCATTCGCTCGAGAAAGGATCAGGCCCGGAAGGGATTGATCGGACCAGCCTCCGCCGACCAGGCCCCGATGCCCTGCGAGGTCACGGCCGCCACGCGGAAGAGGTGACCGTACCTGGTGACGAAGCCACTGATCTTCGCTGTCGTCGCCGTCGGGGAGACGCCGGCCGGCCACTTGGCCGTCACCCACGCCGCCCCGGCCCGGTTGACGCGGTACTGGACGACATAGCTCGTGATCGGCATCCCGCCGGTGTCGGTGGGGGCCGTCCAGCTCAGCGTCACCGTCCCTCTCGACGCCACGCCCGACACGCCCGTCGGCCCGGCAGCCTTGCCGATCGGCGTGACGAGCGTCGACTCGACCGAAGGCGCGGAGAGCCCGGCCCCGTTCTTGGCGGTGACCCGGAAGGCGTAGGTCGTGCCGTTGAGGAGGTTCGCCACAACCGCGGTGGTGGCCGCCGTCACGCTGTCGGCGTAGACGGTCCACGCGGCGTCGGTCGACTTGCGGTACTCGATGACGTAATCGACGATCGCCGAGCCGTTGGTTGCCACCGGCGCGGTCCACGACAGGTTGACCACCTTGTCGCCCACCTTCGCCACCACGTTGGTCGGCTGGGTCGGCGCGGCGATGACGGTGACGGCATTGGAGATCGCCGAGGGCAGACCGGCCCCGAGCGGATTGACCGCTGACACGCGGAAGACGTACGTGCTTCCGGTGCTCAGACCGTTGATCACGATCCCCGCCGCCGGAGAGGCGGTGTGGGGATGGCTCGTCCACACCGTCTCGGTCGTCTTGCGATACTCGATACGATAGTCGGTGAGCGCCACGCCGCCGGTTTCGGTCGGGGGTGTCCAGCCGAGGTGGACCTCCGCCCGCACGCCCGGGGTCGCCACCGGGGCCGAGGGAATCCCCGGCAATCCCAGCACGACGACGGGGCTTGTTTCGGCGGAGGCCGCCGAGCTCCCGAAGCCGTTCTTCGCCGTGACGCGGAAGGTGTAGGTGACGCCGTTGGTGAGTCCCGTCACCGTACCGGAGGTCAGCGGAGAGACTCCATCGGCAAAGGTCGTCCAGGTCGCGGCCCCAGCGGCCCGGTATTCGAGGACGTAGTCGAGAATCGGCAGGCCACCGTTGGAGGCCGGGGCATTCCAGGTCAGGCGTGCCTGCTTGTCCCCACCGATGGCGACGACCGCGAACGGCACCGTCGGCACCGTCACCGGCATGACCGGATCGCTCGTGTTCGACGCCGGGCCGATGCCGGCCGCATTCACGGCCGTCACCCGGAAGAGGTAGTTCGTGCCGTTGGCAAGCCCGGTGACGGTGGCCGACGTGGCATTCGAGGCCACCCGCGGGAAGCGGGTCCACGTGAGCGCGGGGCCGTCGACCTTGTACTCGATGATGTAGTTGCTGATCGCGCCGCCGCCGTTGTTCCCCGGGGCCCGCCAAACGAGCGCCACGCTGGCGTTGCCGGGCGTGGCCGAAACGATCGCGGGGGCACCCGGGATCGTCATCGGCGTGATCGGCGTCGTCACCGCCGTCGCCCCGAAGCCGACCGGGTTCACCGCCGCCACGCGGAAGAAGTACGGCGTGCCGTTGGCAAGCCCGGTGACGACGATCGACGTCGCCGTCGATGCGGTATGCGGAACGGTCGTCCACGGCGTGCCGACCCGCGCCTCGCGGTACTGGATGAGGTAGTCGGAGATCGCACCGCCGCCATTGGAGGCGGGTGTCTGCCAGGCGAGCGTCACCTTCGTGTCACCGAACGTCCCCACGAGATTCAGCGGCGCGGAGGCGGTCGTCATCGGCACGAGCGGGCCGGCGACGTTGCTCAGCGGGCTGCTTCCGGCGGCATTCACCGCGCTGACGCGGAACTCGTACGACGCGCCATTGGTGAGTCCGGTCACGGTGATGGCGCTGGCCGCGGTGGGAGCGTGGGCAAACGTCGACCACGTCGCCGACGTCGTCAGGCGGTATTCGACGACGCAATCGGTGATCGCCGCGCCGCCGTTGTCGGCCGGTGCGGTCCAGGTGAGGGCCACGCTCGAGTCGCCGCGGACACCAGTCAGCGCCGTCGGAGCGGTCGGCACCGTCATCGGCGTCACCGGGCTCGAAGGCGTCGACCAGGCCCCCAGGCCGTAGGAGGTGATCGCCGCGACGCGGTAGGTGTAGGTCGTCCCATTGACGAGGCCGGCCACCGTGGCGGAGGTCGCCGTCGACACGGCATCAGCCACCACCGTCCAACTCGAGCCCCCGTCGAGGCTCGACTGGATCTGGTAATCGGTGATCGCCGAGCCGCCATCGCTTGCCGGGATCGTCCAGCTCAGATTGACCTGGGCATTGCCCCCCACCGCGACGAAGGCGAGCGGTGCCGAGGCCGGGGCCACCGGCGTGATCGGCCCGGCCACCGAAGAGAAGGCCGAGTCGCCAACGGCATTGGTCGAGGCGACTTGGAACTCGTAGGCCGTGCCGTTGGAGAGGCCGGTCACTTCCACGCTCGTGCCGGTGATCGGCGCGAGCGGTGAGAAGGTCTGCCAGGTGCCGCTGCCGACGGCGCGGTACTGGACGACGTGGTTGATCACCGTCGAGCCACCATTGAAGCCAGCGGTCCAGGAGAGGCTCACCAGCGTGTTGCCGACCCGGCCCGCGAGCCCGGTCGGGGCGTCGGGGGAAGTCATCGGCACCACGACGATCGACACGGTGCTCGGGTTTCCGGCGCCGTATTCGGTGACCCCGCTGACGCGGAAGACATGGCTGACGCCGTTGGCGAGCCCGGTGACGGTGATGGTCGTGGCGGTCGACGCCGGATGGGCGAAGGTCTGCCACGACGCGCCGCCATCGACACTGTATTCGACGAGGAAGTCGGTGAGCGGAGCCCCACCGGTGAAGGTCGGGGCGGTCCAGGCGAGCGTGGCGCTCGCATTACCACCGTTGGCGACCAGGTTCGTCGGAGCGCCAGCCGGGGCGAGTGGCTTGACCGGAGCCGACGGCGCCGACCAGATCCCGTCGTCGAGGCCCGTCGTCTCGTTGACGGCGTTGCGCGCCTGAACGCGGAAGACGTAGACCGTGCCGTTGACCAAGCCGCTGACGGTGGCGGTCGTGGCCGGGGAGACCCCGTCGTTGAAGAGCGTCCAGTTGAGACCGCCGTCGGTCGACACCTGGATGTTGTAGTCGAGGATCGGCGTGCCGCCGATCGACTTCGGCGGATCCCACGACAGCGTCACCAACGAGTCGCCGCGGGTACCGACGACGTTTTGCGGGGCGGTCGGGATGTCGGCCAGGGCGATCTGGAACGACGTCGAGCCGTCCTGCTTGTTGGGGAGGAGCGTGTTGTTGGCCCGGTCGATGAGGAGGCCGGCGACGTTCGCGGTCGCGGCCCGGGTGGTGGCGGTGATCGTGTACGTCCCGAGCGGGAAGGCCGAGATCGACTCGAAAATCACCTGGTTGGAGTTCTGCAGATAGCGGAAGAGATAGTCGACCCCGTTGGCAAGCGGAACGCCGTCACGGGTAACGAGGAACGCCGCGGACGTCACCGTCGACTTGTCGATCCCTACCCCCTGGTCGTCGATCTGGAGGACGAACCGGGTGATCCCCAGCCCGTCGGCCCGCTCGAGGCGGATCGCGTCGGCCGCGCCGTCCCGATCGATCGGGGTGACCGGATTGCCGTCGATCGGGTTGACGATGAGGAGCGTCGGCTGGACAAAATCGACCCGGTCGATCGCTCCGCGATCCTTGAAGACGTTGCTGCCGAGGCCCGGGGCACTGGCCACCGAAGGCTCGTCGCCACGGAGTTGGCCGTAGAGATCGCGGTCGGGGGCCACCATCGGCGACTGAGCGATCCCCAGCGGGCTCTTCACGGCGACATATTCGCTGCGATCCTGGAGGGAGTTGACCGAGCTGTCGATCGCCTCCGACCCGGCGACGAGGTAGAAGTTGCCGCCAGAGGCGTTCACGAACGGATTACCGGAGAGGGAGATCGGCGAGCTCTCATTGGCCCCCGTGACGGCCGTT
>JBIIQL010000249.1:0-5756 GCA_044342095.1 Pirellulales bacterium | reverse complement strand
GAGCGGGAGCGATACACTGGACAGCATGAACAAGGCATTCTGCAAGGAGCCGGAACAGTCGGGCCGGCCGCTGTGCCCACGCTGCGGCGCCGAGGGGCAGGTGGTGGCGGAGGAGACCCTCCGGGCCCATCTGTCAGCCGCCGATGCCGAGACGCTCGCCGAGCCGGTGGCCTGGTGCGACACCGAGAGCTGCCCGGTGGCCTACTTCGACACGCTCGAGCGGACGATCGGGATCGATCGGGCCACAGGAATCCATTGGCCGAAGGATCCCGCCGGGGCGCTGTGCGCCTGCCACGGCCTGACCTGCGAGGATGTCGATGCGGACCTCGCCGAGGGGGAGCCGAAGCGGGTCCGGAACATCGTCCGTCGGGCCGGCGAGCCGGGGGCCGAATGCGCTCTCCGCTCGGCCGACGGGCGGAGTTGCGTGACCCGCGTCCAGCGGCTCTATGTCCGGCGTCTCTCCGGCGGCAGATGACATGCGACTCCTCTCCTGGAACATCCACAAGGGGATCGGCGGTCGCGACCGGCGGTACGTCCTCCAGCGGATCATCGATTGTGTCGAAGCGGAGAATCCCGACGTCGTCTGCCTCCAGGAGGTCGATCGACTCGTCGGCCGCAGTCGCCGTGACGACCAGCCGCGGCTGCTTGCCCGCTGGTTCCGCTGCCATTCGGTCTTCCAGGCGAACGTTCACGTCGGCGGCGGCACGTACGGCAATCTCGTCCTCTCCCGATGGCCGATCCCGAGCCGTCATCGGATCTCCCTGCGCCAAGGCGCGCGCAAACCGCGCGGGGCCCAACTCCTCCACATCGATTCCCCCGAGGGGATCTTCCACCTCGTTCACACCCACCTGGGGCTCGCGGAGCGCGAGCGGCATTGGCAGGTGGAGCATCTCCTCGCCCACACGCTCTTCCGCTCGTCGGCGGCGCATCCGACCCTGATCGTCGGCGACTTCAACGACTGGCGGAACACGCTCCACACAGGCGGGCTCGCCGGAGCCGGATTCCGCCAGGTCACGAGCCCGGTGTCGCACTTCCGCTCGTTCCCCGCCTGGCTGCCGCTCGGATCGCTCGACAAGGCGTTCGTCCGTGGGGGCCTCACCGTCCGGCAGGCACGGATCGTGCGCACGAGCCTCGCTCGGGTGGCTTCCGATCACCTCCCGCTGATCGTCGACTTCCACCTCGGCTCCGGGTGACGGCGCCGCGACGGCTCAGGCCCCGGCGAGCGCGGCATGCGCGGCCGCCACCGTCGCGTCGAGGTCGGCGTCGGTGTGGGCCGCGGAGATGAAGAGCGCCTCGTACTGGCTACAGGGAAGGTAGACGCCGCGGTCGATCATCCCCCAGAAGAAGCGGCCGTACGCCTTCGTGTCGCTCATCGAAGCGGTCGGCCAGTCGACGACCGGCCGGCTCTCCCCCGGCTGGAAGAACATCGTCATCATGCTTCCGCGCCGCGCGATCCAGACTGGCACCCCGGCGGCGGCCGCCGCGGCGCGAAAGCCCGCCTCGAGGCGGGCGCCGTGACGCTCGAGGAGCGGATAGGGGGAGTGGTCGCGCAGTTCCTCGAGGGTCGCCGTGCCGGCCGCCACGGCGAGGGGATTGCCGGAGAGCGTTCCGGCCTGGAACACCTTCCCGGCGGGGAGGACGTTGTCCATGATCTCGCGCCGGCCGCCGTACGCCCCCAGCGGGAGACCGCCGCCGACGATCTTGCCGAGGGTCGTCAGGTCGGGGGTGACCCCGAGGATCTCCTGGGCGCCGCCGTAGGCGAGCCGGAACCCGGTCATCACCTCGTCGAACACCAGCAGCGCTCCGTGTTTTTCGGTGAGGCGCCGGGCCGCGGCGAGGAAGTCGGGCGTCGGGACGACCAGTCCCATGTTGCCGACGACCGGCTCGAGGAGGACGGCCGCGATCTCGTCGCCACGGGCTGCGAACAGGGATTCGAGCGCCTCGGTGGCGTTGTAGTCGAGGAGGATCGTGTCCTGCGTCGCGCCGGCGGTGACGCCGGGGGAATCGGGGACGCCGAGAGTGGCGGCCGAAGAGCCAGCGGCGACGAGGAGCGCATCGACGTGGCCGTGGTAGTTCCCCGCGAACTTCACGATGCCACTGCGGCCCGTGAAGCCGCGTGCCAGCCGCACGGCACTCATCGTCGCCTCGGTGCCGGAACTCACCATCCGCACCTTCTCGATCGACGGCACGGCCGCGATGATCAACTCGGCCAGATGGCTCTCCCCTTCGGTGGGGGCGCCGAAACTCGTGCCGCGCGACAGCGCCCGCTCGATGGCCGCGACGACGCGGGGGTGACGGTGGCCGAGGATCATCGGCCCCCACGAGCCGATGTAGTCGAGGTAGCGGTGGCCGTCGATGTCGGTGAGCCACTGGCCGTCGGCGCGCTCGAAGAAGATCGGCTCGCCGCCGACCCCGCCGAAGGCCCGCGCCGGGGAATTAACGCCGCCGGGGATGAGGGACCGTGCCCGGGCGAAGGCCTCATGGCTGCGGGAGCGGGATGGCGCGGTCATCGGGAGTCGGCTCCTGGGGGCTTCTCGGCGGCGGGCAGAACAGGTTCGGGGGCATCGGGCTCGGCGAGGAGGGTGGCGACGCGTTCGACGAGGGGCTTGGCGTGGGGGCGGCTCGCATAGGTCTCGACGACGCTCTCGAGGAGACGGCGGCGCTTGGTCAGGGGTTCGTCGGCGGCGGCCGGGGCTGCGGCTGCCGCGGCACGGAGCGCCTCGGCCTCGGTGAGAATCGCTTCGATCCGCCGCGCGTCCTCCCGCTGCTCGTCGAGCGCCAGCGGCGTGAGCCGCGAGATCTGGCGGTGAGCAAGCGCCACCCACAGTGTCTGGTCATCCTCGAGGGCCCCTTCGGGCCTCGGGCCGACGGGCGTCTCGGCGTCGGCCGTGGGATAAAGGGTGAGAAAGGCCGTGAGCGCGTCGACACAGTCCGACGGGCTCTCCTGCTCTCGGGCCATCGCGGCCCGGTAATCGCGCTCGACGGGCGACAGGGGGCGGTCGGCGCGGACCTTGCGCCGGGCGCGGCGCTGGAGGCGGTCGAGCGCGATCGTCTGTTCGAATCCCGCCACCTCGCCCGCCCGCGGGTCGTGGGGAAAATCGCGGAGGAAACGGCGGATGGACGTGTCAGCGTCGCGGAGATCGCCGTCATCGTCGTTGGTCACCGCCTTGATCCGGGCGTAGAGCGAGTCGGCCGTCGGCGGGCGAAGGAGCATCCAGCCCCCGCCGAACACCGTGGCGGCGATCGCGATCGCCATCGCCGTCTGGAGCCAGGTCTTCCGCGTCTGGACGCGGCTTTCACGCTCACGATCGGCCTTCTCCAGATCGGCCATGCTCGTGTGCCGCCGTCGGACGGCGGTGTCGACCCGGGTCGTAGCCGCCGCTTCCGCCGGGGGAAGATCGGTGCGATCGCGGTCGATGCCGGCGGTGGGGGCGTCGTTCGACACGGGGCGGGAGGCCGGTCGCGGGGTGGAGTCCTGACGCGTCCTGCCACCCTCGGGCGGGAGTGCCTGCGGCGCGGCGGTCGCCCCACCGTCAGGCGTTGGCGAGCCGGCTTGACCCGGGGATGCGGCGGGCGTGGCGGCGGCGCCGCAGACGGTCGTGAAGTCGTCCGAACGCCCGCGCTGTTCCGCTGGCGCGGACGCCGCGGCGGGATCGGCGATGACGAGTTTGTCCCCCGGGGATTCGGCCCCCTCGTCGGCGGGCACGAGCGTGCCGATCGCCGTCAGGAGTCGGGCGAGGGCCAGGGCGCTGCCGGGGCGTGCCGCGGGGTCCTTCTGGAGGAGGCGGTCGATGAGGGTGTCGAGTTCGGGGGGCACCGACGGTACCGCGGCGGCCACGCGCGGAGCGGGGGTGTGCCGCTGCTTCTCGATCACCTCGGTTACCTGGCCACCGCGAAACGGCGGGCGGCCGGCGAGCATCGCATACATCACCAGTCCCAGGGCGTAGAGATCAGCGCGATGGTCGATCCCCTGCCCCGCCGCCTGTTCCGGCGCCATGTATTCGGCCGTGCCGACGATGTTGCCGTGGGCCGTGTGGGCCGCACCGCCGAACAGTTTGGCGATGCCGAAGTCGGCGAGCTTGACCCCGTCGCCGATCGGCACACCGTCGGCGAGGAGGATGTTGGAAGGCTTCAGGTCGCGGTGCACGACACCGTGATCGTGGGCCACCTTGAGGGCCTTCGTGACCGCCAAGCCGGTCGCCACGGTCTCCTGCCAGGTGAACCGTCTGCCGCCGCGGAGTTGCTGCTCGATCGTTTTTCCGCGGACGAGCTCCATCGCGAAGTAGGGCTGGTCTCCTTCCTCCCCGAAGGCGAGGAGTTGAACGATGCCGGGGTGACGGAGATTTTTCAGCGTGTCGATCTCGTCGCGGAAGCGGGCCTTGAGCCCGGGGTCGTCGGCGAGATGGGCCGCCAGAACTTTGACGGCCACGGTCGCGCCGGTGGCCGAGTCGACGGCCTCGTACACCGCTCCCATCCCACCGCGGCCGAGCCGGGGGCCGATGCTGTACGGTCCGAGTTGGGCTGGTTCCATCGGGCGTGCCGGGGAAGTCGGGGGAGGTGTCGATGGCGTCGGCGGGAGACGTCGGGGCGCGGCGTGGGACTCCCCGACCATTGTCGGTCGATCCGCTACAACTGTCGAACCGGTTCTTTCCCGGCCGGCTTCCACCCCCTCACACGACAGGTCCATGAGCCATTCCGCTCCCCTCGGGTCCGCCGGCCCCGGCTCCTCCCGGCTTCTCCCCGCCGACACGAACCAGGCCCGGGGACTGGCCGAATACGCGATCGATTTCCTCCGTCGACCGCTGCCCGTCGGGAGTCGGACGCTCGAACTTCTCGAGCGGTTTCACATCGACAGCGTCGGGTGTGGCGTCTCGGCGCTCGCCCGGCAGGCCAACGCCCCGACGGTGCTCCGCCGCGAGGCGCTCGCCTCCCCCCCGGCGATCGGGAGCCGGGGGGCGATCTGCCTCGGGTGCCGGCGACCGGTGGCGATCGAAAAAGGGGTGGCGGCCGACGCGTCGGCGGTGCGGGAGTGGGATTCCAACGGCACGAACTTCGGCTACGACGCCGCGAAGGGGCGGACAGCCGGTGAGTTCGGCCACAACGACTTTTATCCGGTGGCGCTGGCAGCGGCACGGGAGGGGGGCTTCGATGGCGACAAGGCTCTCCGCGTCATGCTTCTCATCGACGAGATCCGCGGTCGGCTGGCGGAGGTGTTTCCGCTGCGGAAGTACGCCATCGATCACGTCCACCACGGCGCGATCGCCTCCGCGGCGGCGTACGCGGCGGCGCTCGGTGGCGATGTCGACGAAATCGAGTCGGCGATCGGCATGGTCGGGGCGCATTACGTTCCCTTCCGAGCGATTCGCGCCGGCCATCAGCTCTCCGACAGCAAGGGGGCCTCGGCAGCCCTGTCGGCGGAGGTGGCTGTGGTGTCGGCGCGGCGGTCGCTCGCCGGATTCGTGGGGCCGAAGGACATCTTCCGGAATCCGCTCGCGATCTACCGGAGGAACGTTCCCTGCCCCGACGGCCACAGCCCGTTCGACCTCGAACTCGGGCTCTCCGGCGACGCCTTCGCGATCCACTCGATGCACTTCAAGCTCGGACTCTACGAGCACCAGTCGGCGGGCGCCCTCCAGGCGCTGGTCGACCTCTTCGCCCGGTGCCCCGGGCTGGCGGCCGACCCCGATCGCGTCCGCCGCCTCGAGGTGGCGATCTACGAGCCCGCCTTCTCGATCATCGCCGATCCCGCCAAACGC
>JBIIQL010000008.1:0-18857 GCA_044342095.1 Pirellulales bacterium | reverse complement strand
TGCGGTCGTCGAGTTGTGCCCGCCAGGCCGACACCTCCTGGCCGAGCGTGATCGGCGTGGCATCCTGGAGGTGAGTGCGGCCGATCTTGACGATGTCGGCCGTCCGCTGCTCGAGGTTGGCCAGCACGTCGCGCAGTTGCCGCACCGCCGGCAGGAGCCTGTCGTGGATCACCTCGACGGCGGCGATGTGCATCGCGGTCGGGAAGGTGTCGTTCGACGACTGGCCGCGATTGACGTCGTCATTGGGATGAACGGGCTTCTTCGAGCCCATCTCGCCACCGGCGATCTCGATCGCGCGGTTCGAGATCACCTCGTTGGCGTTCATGTTCGACTGCGTGCCGCTGCCGGTCTGGAAGACGACGAGCGGGAAATGGTCGTCGAGCTTCCCGGCAATCACCTCGTCGGCAGCCTGGACGATGAGTTTCACCCGGTCGGCGGGGAGTTGCCCGAGCTCGCCGTTGGCCAACGCCGCCGATTTCTTGAGGATCCCGAGGGCCTTCTTCACCGCCCGGCCCCACTGGAAGCGATCGACGCCGATCTTGAAGTTGTCGCGGGATCGTTCCGTTTGAGCGCCCCAGTAGCGATCGGAGGCGACCTGGACGGCCCCCATGCTGTCGGTCTCGGTGCGCGTCGGCGTGGCGGCGGTCATGGAGAAGGTCCGGAAGGGAAGGATGGTAGGGCACACGGCTCGAAGGGCCGCGGCTCGCGTCCTCCTTTTTCCCGAATCATGCCGCTGGATTCAACCACGGGGCCTGGCTTCCCCGGCAGTGTCGTCCAAGGCCGTCGCTCAGACCCGCCGGTCAACGTCGGAGCATGCGCCGGCTGGGAGCGGCGGGGGGAGCGGCGATCTTTGCCGGCACCGGGGAAGTCGATTCGGGGAGTTCGCCAAGGGAGATCGCCAGCCAGCCGTCGGCGCTGGCTGCCTGGAGGACCTTCATGTCGGCCAGCCGCGGATTGGTGACGAACGCCTCCGGGAGCAACGGCAATGGCCGTTCCTTGGGGAAGATCTTCCCGAACACCGCCCGCAGCGCGATCTCGGCCCGCCCCTGGTGCCCCGGGCCACCGAGATGGATCGCCCCTTCGCGTTCGAGGAACAGCTGCGGATCGTCGGCCTTCGGCCGGTAGGTGACGCTGGCGACGATGTCGTGCCAGCCGCGGCGGCCGCTTTCGATCGCCTCGAGGGCGACGCGAATGTGGACCAGTCCGTCCCGGTACTGCACCCGCAGCGGCTGCTCCCGGGCGAACGTGATGACGACATCCTCGGGGAGCTCGTCGGGGATCTGCGGCTCGACCCCGGCCCGCTCGCAGAGAAGGTGGACGAGATCCTCCAGCGGCAACTCCCGGCCGGCGAGACCGAGGCGCTCGAGGGCGTTGTTGATCGCCGACTCGTGGATCTGCACCGAGAGCATCGAGCCGTTCGGCGCCCGTGGCCGCGGCGTGTGGGCAGCCAGTTGGTCGTCGCCGGCGAGCCGTAGACGCGCCATGGCGATGCCATCCTGGGTCTCGAGTGAGACGGGGGTCGGCTCGAGCCCGAGCTTCACCAGCGGCCCCCAGGCCTGGGTGCGGATCCGCTCCGCGGCCGCGAGGAGTTGCGGCTCGACCTGCTGATCGACCTCCCGGCAGGCGCGGGCGACGATCTTGTCGATCACCTCACGGTTGGCCTCGGGGAGATGCTCGTCGTGCTGGTTGCGGGCGATGTTCCGCACGAGCGATCGCATGATCGGCACGCCGTCGAAGCTCGTCTGGATATCGGCCAACTGCGAGCGGGACGATGCCGATCCGGTCGCCTGCCCGAGTCTGAGGCCCGCCCCTCCGACGCTCACCGGCTTGCGGACGGTGAACGACGAGGAGCCGCGTGACGTGAGTGCCACCGGGCCCGATTCGGTGACCGTCCGCGAGGCGACGTCGCCGCGGACTTCGAGCACGACCGAGATCCCCCGGGTGTCAGGCCTGAAGCGCACGGCGGTCGATTGTTCGACCCGGCTCGTGCCCCGCACCTGCCGGCCGAGGACGGTGTCGTCGACCGGCGCCGTCGTCACCTGGGCCGGAGGCATCACCCGTTCCATGAACTTCTGATGGACGGCGACGCGCACGTTTGCCGCCGAATAGTGAGTCCGGACGATGGTGGCGAAATCGACGAGGCTGGCGATACCGCTGTCGGTCAGGGCGTCGATCGATTCGATGGCCAGGGCCCCCTCGGCCGGTGTCGGCGTCGCTTCATAGCGCTCGAGGGTCGCCAGGAGGGCCTCGACGATCGCGCGGTGGGGGAAGGTCGCCTCGGGATCGGCGGGGGTGGCGGGCTCCGCAGAATCGGCGGGGACGAGCGTCGCGGCAGCCGCCCCCTGCCAGACCACGGCGCGACGCTGCGCGGCGAGCGTGGCCCGGCGAAGGACTGCGGCGGTGGCGGGATCATCGGTGGTGGAAGCGAGCGTCAGCCCCTCTTCCACGAGGACAGCGAGTTGTGCGAGCGGGGCCGTAGCAGCCGGATCGGCAGGGCCCGTGGTGGCGATGACAGCCCGCACGGCCGCCGCCGTCTTCTCACCCCACGTGCCAGCCGGGCCACCGGCTTTGGTGATCGCTTCGAACTGTTTGAGCAGCGTCGTCGGCACGGGCCAGCCTCCGGTCGCTGCCGCCGCCCCCTGCCCGGCTTGGCCCTTGTCATCCTTGGCTGCGGAGCGGTCACGCGCCAGCAGTCGCTCCCCCGCGCGGAGTCGATCGAGGAGTCGGTTGCCGTTCGGGGAGACGCTCGCCTGCCGTTGCGGAAACGGCACGACGCCGGTGCGCGAGGCCCGGAAGTCGTCGAACGAGTCGCGGAGCCATTCGGCGACCGGCCCGCGACGGGCGGCCGAAGGGGTATCGAGTTGCGGGACGGCTCCAGAAGCCCCTTCGGCGAACTCGATGGAGTCGCTGTCGGGACCACGCTCGCCCGCCATGACCCCGCGCGATTCCGTGGCGGGGCCCGATTCCAGGAGGGGCACGACGCGCCCGGCCGGGCCTCCGTCGGCCTCGCCGCCGTACTGAACGAGCGATACGGCTGGAGCGGGCATGCTCCGGGCCGTCGGGCGGATCGGGGCCGCATCGAAGGCTTCGAGCGGAAGCCTGGCCGGGACGGGAGCCGAGGTCGAGGCTGACGGCGGCGCTTCTGCCGGTGAGGCGATGAGCACTGCCACGCGCCCGGCGATCGGCGGCGGCCGGTGAGGGCTGAGATCGCCATCGTGGGGCGGGGAGGTGAACGGGCGGCCGATGGCGCCCCGGCGTCCCGAACGGAGGTCGGCGCCGCGGCTGGGGGGAGACGCTGCAGGGACTGATGCAACCGCGGCCTGGGCCGCGATGCCGGCCCGCGGCGGGGATCGCTTGGGATAGGACGACGGGTGTTCGGCGCCTGGACGGAGGCTCGAATGCTGGGCATGCCCCATCAGCCCGAGGCCCGAAGAGGCGACGAGACTGGCGAGAAACGCCACCGCGACGATCCTGCCGCCTGCCTGCTGCGACATGCCGACTCATGTCCCCGCGAGGGGGATCACCTGGAGCGGTCGGAGCGGGTTGGACAGGACGGTCCCGTCGCCATCCCCGCCTCCGGACGTTGACCTCAACGTCAGATCGACAGGCGCGGAGGGAAAAATCGATTCGGTCGGGACGACACCGTCACATTCCGCACCTCACGCAGCTTCGCCAGCCATCCTGGATTGCCGGGAAGCGCCTGTGCATGCGACCCCAGCGCCGGGGTGCCTGCTTCGCAGCTCTCCACCGGCTCGCTTCCCGGTCAGGATCGGGGGGGGCGCGAAGCTGGGAGAGAAGGAGGTGCTGGTGCGATGGCGGGCTCCAGGCGCGCGCTCCACGCATCGACGAGCGTGGGGAGATGGGCGTTGCGGTCGATGCCGTCGAGCGCATCGAGCGTCCGGCGGAGACCGTCGATCGCGTCATCACCCGTTCCCCGCCAGATGGCGACGGCCCGTTCGAGGGGCGGATCCGAAGCTGCGTCGTCCTGGCCGGGGCGGGCGCCGGTGGCGTCGTGGCGCAGCGCCGCGCGGAAGAAGTCGAGGGCCGCTCCGAGGAGGATTCGCAGCCGGGCCCGGCGCGGGGGGGCGTCCTTCCCGGCGGCTTCGACGCAGGCCTGAACCTCCTTCGAGAGTTCGACGCCGTGGAGAGGGCGGGCGGAAAGGAGTTCGAGGAGCCGGGATCGGAACGCCTCGATCTCCGGATCGAGGAGGAGCCGTGCTCGGGCAATGCTCCCTCCGCTCCGCGCGGCGGCGGCGGCGATCGCGGACAGGTCAGGGCTGGCCGTGTCGCTCGCCGCGGCGGTGAGCACGCGTCTGACGATCTCCGTGTCGAGGGGGGCGAAACGCACGATCTGCGACCGTGACCGGATCGTGGGAAGCTGACGCTCGAGCGCCGTTCCGACGAGGATGATCACGGCGCCGTCCGGCGGCTCTTCGAGGGTCTTGAGGAGGCAGTTGGCGCCCTCCTCGGCGAGATGGTCGGCATCGAGGATGATCGCCACCTTCCGCTTCCCGAGGGCTGGCCGCAGGAGGATCCGCCAGCAGAGCCCCTCGCGCATCCTCTTCTCGCGGTCACCGATGAACGCCTCGAGCGGGATCGTGGCCCGGTCCTCCGGCTTCTCGACGACGTCGATGTCGGGATGACTTCCGGCGGCGGCCTGGAGGCACGACACGCAGGCCCCGCAGGCCACGAGCCCTGGTCGGGGTGCGAGGCAGACCAGCGACTTCGCAAGCGCCTTGGCAAACGTCCCCTTGCCGATCCCCTCCGGCCCGATGAACAGATAGGTGCCGGCGATCCGGCCGCGGGTCTCGGCGGCGACGAATCGCCCGACCACGTCGTCATGCCCCTCGATGCCCTGCCAGCCCATCGTGACACGCTCCCCGGGGATCACTCCGCCACACGCCACCACACCGCGACCGGCGTCCTCGTCACCCTCCAAGCCGCTCCACCGCGGCGCGGATCCGCGCGCCGACGGTCGCCATGTCGGCCGTGGCGTCGACGATCTCGAATCGATCGGGCTGCGCGGCGGCCTCGCGGAGATAGCCGTCGCGCAGCCGGCGGCGGAAGTCGTCGCCACGGCTCTCGAGGCGATCGAGGGGGCGGTCGAGGCGGAGGGCGGCGGCGGCCGGATCGAGGTCGAGGAGGAGGACCAAATCGGGTGTGATCCCGCCGGTGGCGATACCGCCGACGTTGCGGATGACCTCCGGATCGAGCGCGCCGGCGTGCCCTTGGTAGACGATGTTCGCCGGGAGGTAGCGGTCTGACACGACCCACGCGCCGCGCTCGAGCGCCGGTGCGATCACGGCGCTGACCAACTGCGCCCGCGCCGCCATGTAGAGGAGCATCTCGGTCGTCGGGGCGAGGGGGATCTCCTCGCGGTGGAGGAGGATCTGGCGGATCGCGTCGCCGGCCGGCGTCGCCCCGGGATCGCGACACGCGACCACGTCATGGCCGCGGCCGCGGAGCCATTCCACGAGCGGCGCGACCTGCGACGACTTGCCGGAGCCGTCGATTCCCTCGAGGACGATGAAGCGGGCCGGAGACCGAGGGGGATTCATGTCCGTCATGCTTTCCCCCCTCCGCCACCCGCGGCGAGGCGGATGAGGCCGAGTGGATCGGCGGGGTCGAGTGCCGCGACCTTCTTCGCCGTGTCGGAAGCCATCCCCTTACGGCCCGATTCGAGGAGGGCGTGGACGAGCCCCTTGGCCGACTCGAAGAACGAACGATTGCCGGGGAGCGAGTAGGGGAGCGGTCGCGGGTTGCCTGCTGCCTCGAGCGCCTTGAAGCCGAGTTCGACCGCCCGGCCGAAGTGGCCGCGGGCGAGCTTCGGATCATCCTCTTCAAGCGCCAGCAGACCGAGTTGGAGGTGGGCCTCGAGGAAGTCGGGGCACTCCGAGAGGAGCCACACCAATTCTTCCCGCGCGACGTCCGGCTCGCCGGCCTCGATCATCGCCTCGACCTCTTCGATGTCCTCGCGTCTCCGCCGCGCACAGCGGGGGTGAATGAACTCCCAGGCCGGGGCGGCGAGGCTCGGCAGCATCACCATCTCTCCTTCCCCCGCCACGGTCGTCGTCCGTCGCTCGACACGGAGAATCTTGTCGGCCTTGCCCACCGGTTTCCCGGCCGGCCGACCGGCAGCGCGAGCGTCCTGCTTCTTCCGCCGCGGGGCACCATCGGAAGGGCGGGGAGGATCGGTCGAGGGATCGTCCGGGGCGGGCATGGCACTGCGGCTGGGGGGAGGAGCGGTGAGAACACGGGGGCGATCGACCGGAAGGCTACACTGCCCGCAACCCGGGAAAGGCCGACGACGGCGAAGGCTCGGGGATTCCGGCGGCCTTCGTTGGAAACGATCCACCACCACTTGGCAAGGGGTCATGGCGAAGGAGCCTCGCTCCTCACGGCGCGAACGCACCCCCCGGCCCGTTGCCGGGGGACGGAAGCCCCGTCGCGCCCCCTCCCTCCCCGCTCCCGGTGGCGACCCGCTCCCCGCGCCCCTCCGCGCCGGGATGACGCCGATCCACGAGGCCCTCCTGGGATGGTTCAAGCGCGTCGGGCGTGATCTCCCCTGGCGTCGCGGTACCGATCCGTATCGCACCTGGATCAGCGAGGTGATGCTCCAGCAGACGCAGGTCGATCGAGTCGTCGGTTTCTTCCACCGCTTCGTGGAGCGGTTTCCCACCGTCGAGCGGCTGGCCGCGGCGCCGGAGTCGGACGTGCTTCGTGCCTGGGAGGGGCTGGGATACTACCGCCGCGCCCGGCAGCTCCATGCCGCCGCGAAGCGGATCGTCGCCGACCATGGGGGGCATCTGCCGGACACCGCGGCGGGGCTGCGTGAGCTTCCCGGCATCGGCCGCTACACCGCCGGCGCGATCGCCTCGATCGCCTTCGGCTGCCCCGAGCCGATCGTCGAGGCCAACTCGCGCCGCGTCCTCGCCCGGCTCGTCGCGCACGCTGCGCCGCTCGATGGCACCGCCGGCGACGGACCGATCTGGGAGATCGCTACCGCACTGCTCCCGCCGCGGAGCGCCGGGCAATGGAACCAGGCGCTGATGGATCTCGGCGCGACGATCTGCACGCCACGGAGCCCGCTCTGTTCGCGCTGTCCACTCGCGCCGCACTGCCTGGCGCTCGCGAGCCGATCGACTGCGTCGATCCCCGTGTCGACGGCCCGACGCGAGGTGGTCGAGCGCGACGAGACGGCGATCGTGGTTCGGCGCGGAGCGAAGGTGCTCGTCGTCCGGCGCGGCGCGGGGGAATGGTGGGAGGGATTGTGGGACTTCCCCCGGCTCCCCGCCAAGGAGATCCTCGTGCCCCTCGGCTGTGGCCGTCGTCGAGTCGTCGGCCGCTGCAGCTACACCGTCACCCATCATCGAGTCGAGGTCAGCGTTGCGGTCTGCGAGGCGAGTCGGCAAGGACCGCGGTGCGACGGCGTGGCGTGGATCGACTGGGAGGCGCTCGGCACGCTTGCGATGACGGCGCCGGGCCGCCGCATCGCGGCACTGGCTGAAGGGGGGGAGGGAGAAGCCGGCCGTGGGGGCGCTCGCTCGTCACGGCCACGGCGAGGCTAGAATAAGATGGAGTTCCCTCGCTCGGAGCCGAAAGATGCCGTCGCGATTCACCCGCTGCCGTGCCCCGTTGACGCCCATCAGGGGCAGGCTCGGAGTCATGCTCGGGGCCCTCGCGGCCGCGGTGGCAGCGTTTTTCGCCGGCCGCCTCCAGGCTGCCGGCCCGGCTGACGCCTACGAGGCCACCGTCCGTCCCCTCCTCGCCCGCTCTTGCAACGATTGCCACACCGGCGACACGCCGGAGGCAGGGGTTCGGCTCGATGATCGCCGCGCCGATCTGGCGAAGACGATCGACCGCGCCCTGTGGAGCAAGGTCCTGCGGCAGGTTGAGGGGGGAGTGATGCCCCCGGAAGGCTCTGGCACGCTTTCCGACGACGAACGGAAGACGCTGACCGCCTGGATCCGCGACGTGGCTCTCACCCCCGACTGCTCGCTGGGGGAGCGCCCCGGCCGGGTGACGCTCCGCCGCCTCAATCGGGCGGAATACGACAACACCGTTCGCGACCTGTTTGGCATCGACGTCAAGGTGGCGGCCGACTTCCCCAGCGACGACGTCGGCTACGGCTTCGACAACATCGGTGATGTCCTCTCGATGCCGCCGGTCCTCTTCGAGCGGGCCCTCGAAGCGGCCGAGAAGGTCGCCCGGGCGGCGATCGTCACCGGCGAACTCGAATCGGCGCCGGTGCAGAAGGGAGCGGGAGGAACGCTCGGGTCGGATGGCGAGATCGGCCAGGACTTCGACTTCCCTGCCGAGGCGGAATATTTGTTCCGGGCGATCGCGTCCGGGGATCAGGCCGGCCCCGATCCGGTGCGGATGGGATTCCGGATCGCCGGTCGCGAGGAGCAGGTCGTCGACGTCCCCAACCGGCGACGGTCGCCGAAGGAGTACGAGTTCCGCATGCGCGTGCCGGCCGGTCGGCACCGGTTCGCAGTCGCCTTCCTCAACGACTACTACAAACCCGACGCCGAGAATCCCAAGCAGCGCGACCGGAATCTCCACGTCGAGTCCCTCACCGTCGTCGGCCCGCTGGGAATCGTCGAGGCCGCGCTCCCTGCGTCGCACCGGCAGATCTTCGCGACGCCGATCGCCCCTGGGCCCGACGTGGCCGCCGAGCGCGGCGCCGTCGTTTCCAATCTCCAGCCGTTCGTGTCACGGGCCTTCCGTCGCCCTGCCACCGCTGCCGAGGTCGAGCGCCTGGCCGACATCTACACCGCAGCACGGATCTCCGGTGAGACGGTCGAACGTTCGATGCAGGTCGCCGTGACGGCGATGCTCGTCTCCCCGTCGTTTCTCTATCTCGTCGAGGCCGATCCTCCGCCCGGCGAAGTGCGGCGGCTCGACGGCCACGAGATCGCCGCGCGGCTCTCCTCTTTCCTCTGGAGCAGCATGCCCGACGACGCGCTCACCGCGGCGGCCGCAGCGGGTGAGTTGCACAGCGACCAGCAAATCGTCGCCCAAGCCCGGCGGATGCTCGGCGACCCGAAGTCGCGGGCGCTGGTCGACAATTTTGCCGGCCAGTGGCTGCAACTGCGGACGCTCTCGACATTCTCTCCCGACCGGGCCCGGTTTCCGGCCTTCGACGACGAGTTGCGGCTGGCGATGCGCCGCGAGACGGAGGAGTTCTTCGGGGCGATCGTCCGCGAGGATCGGAGCATCGTCGAGTTTCTCGACGCCGATTCGACGTTCGTCAACGAACGGTTGGCGAAGCACTACGGAATCGAGGGCGTGACGGGGAACGAGTTTCGTCGCGTGGCGGTCAACCGCGATCAGCGTGGCGGCCTCCTCGGGCAGGCGAGCATCCTGGCGGTGACGAGCAACCCCACGCGCACAAGCCCCGTGAAGCGTGGCCGGTGGGTGCTCGAGAATCTCCTCGCTGCCCCGCCACCACCGCCGCCGCCGAATGTCCCGGAGTTGCCTACCTCCGGCGAAGCCCTCACCGGCACGCTCCGGCAGAAGATGGAGCAGCACCGTGCCAATCCATCCTGTGCCGCTTGTCACAAGCTCATGGATCCGCTCGGCTTCGGCCTGGAAAACTTCGACGCCATCGGCGCCTGGCGGACCGAGGATGGCGGGGCGCCGGTCGATCCGTCGGGGGAATTGCCAGACGGCCGCCGGTTCGCCGGCCCCGCCGAACTGCGGCAGGTGCTCGTGGGGCGGCGGGGGGAGTTTCGCCGCTGCCTCGCCGAGAAGCTGTTCACCTACGCCCTCGGCCGTGGGCTCGAGTATTACGACGCCTGCGCGGTCGAGCGGATCGCCGCTGCGACCGAGGCCGAAGGAGACCGGTTCTCGGCGCTCGTGGCTGCGATCGTGGTGAGCCCTGCCTTCCGCGAACGGGAATCGGATCAACCGCGCTGACCTCCCTCGGCCCCGGGGGGTGATGGCTCGGGTGCGGATCGGACGATGAGAGACCATCGAGCGAAGCGGGCGACGGCCGGCTGACGAACGGGGAAACCGTCCGATCGCCGCGGCCTGGATGGGAAACGGGGCTGTCCCGCCCCCACCCGCGAGTGTCGGAATTGACTCCTGGCCCCTGGCATCCGACGATTGTAGGTTCCCGGGCCCGCCCAAGCCCTGCCTGAGGAGGACTTCCCATGCCCCAGCCGATCTCCCGACGCACCGTTCTTCGTGGAGCCGGCACGGCGGTCGCCCTGCCGCTCCTCGAGGCGATGATCCCGGTCGCTGCCCTCCCGGCGGCCAGGGGTGACACGGCCGCCGACGCCGCCGAACTCGCGCCCCGTCGCGCCGCCTTCCTCTACGTCCCCAACGGGGTGCACATGGAGGATTGGATGCCGAAGCAGGCCGGGGCCGGCTTCGATCTCCCCGCGACCCTCGAGCCGCTCTGCGGGGTGTATGGAAAGTTTTCGATCCACTCGCATCTGGCGCAGAAGAAGGCCGAGGCCAATGGCGACGGCGCCGGTGACCATGCCCGCGCCCTGGCGACGTTTCTCACCGGCACCCAAGCCCGCAAGACGGCCGGGGCCGACATCCGTGCCGGCGTGTCGGTCGATCAGATCGCCGCGGCCCATCTCGGTCGCCACACGCGGCTGCCGTCGCTCGAGATCGGCACCGAGGGGGGCGGTCAGTCGGGCAACTGCGATTCGGGCTACAGCTGCGTCTATTCCGCGAACATCGCTTGGCGGAGCGACACCCAGTCGGTGCCGAAGGAGAGCAATCCGAGGCTGATCTTCGACCGGCTTTTCGCCGCCGGCCGCCCGGGTGAATCGGAGGAGGCCCGGGTGAAGCGCGAGAAGCACTCGCGGAGCATCCTCGACTACGTCCGCGAGGAGGCCGAGGGGATGGATCGGGTGGTGGGCGTCGCCGACCGCCGCAAGATCGATGAATACTTCACCGCCGTGCGCGAACTCGAAGTCCGACTCGAGCGGTTCTCCAAGGGCGTCGTCTCGCCGCAAGATCTCGGCATGGCGCGTCCCGAAGGGCCGCCGGAGCGATACGAGGAGCACCTGCGGATTCTCGCCGACATGCTCGTCCTCGCCTTCCTCACCGACACGACGCGAGTCTCCACCTTCGTGTTCGCCAATGAGGGGAGCAACAAGAGCTATTCGTTCATCGGCGTCCCCGAGGGGCACCACGACCTCTCCCACCACGGCCGCGATGCCACGAAGCAGGCGAAGATCCAGCGGATCAACCGCTTCCACATCGAGCAACTGGCCTATCTCCTCGAGAAGCTCGACCGGACGCGCGAAGGGGATGGCTCGCTCCTCGACCGCTGCATGATCGTCTACGGCAGCGGCATCGGTGACGGCGATCGCCACAACCACGACGATCTCCCGATCCTCGTCGCCGGCGGCGGTGGCGGGGTGCTCAAGCCGGGGCGGCATGTGGTCCATGAGAAAAACACGCCGCTGACGAATCTCTACCTCGGCATGCTCGACGGCCTCGGCTGTCCGGCCCCGAAGCTCGGCGACAGCACCGGACGGCTCACCGACATCTGACGCGCGGTGGTGGCCGGTGACGCGGTGAATGTTAGCGCGGCCCTGGTGGGCAGTGCTTCTCGATCCACCCGAAGGCTTCCTCGTGCCAGCGGCGGGCGTTGCGCGGCTTGTTCACCCAGTGCCCCTCGTCGGGGAAGTTGACGAACCGGCTCTCCACCCCCTGCCTCTGGAGCGCCGTGAACAGCTCGTGCCCCTGGCCGATGGGGCAGCGGAAGTCGAGGTCGTTGTGGATCACGAGCATCGGCGTCTTGTGGCGGCCGAGCTCTCCCGCCCGCCCATGGGGGCTGAACTCCCGATAGCGGCCTGGCTGTTCCCAGGGGAGTCCGCCGTGGTCGTTCTCGTCGAACCACAGCTCCTCGGTCGTCCCCCACATGCTCTCGAAGTTCCACACCGAGCAATGGGTGACGAGGCAGCGAAAGCGGGGGGCGATGTCGTTGACCGCAAACCAATTCATCATGTAGCCACCGAAGCTCGCCCCGGCCGTGGCGATCCTTTCGGCATCGACGTACGGAAGCTGCACCGTGGCATCGAGGCCGGCGACGAGGTCGCGGTAGCACTTGCCCCCCCAGTCGCCGGTGATCTCGTCGACGAAGGCCTGGCCGAAGCCGGTCGACCCGCGCGGGTTGGGCATGACGACGACGTAGCCGCGGGCGGCCCACAGTTCCGGATTCCAGCGGTAGCTCCAGCCATCCTCCCAGGCGCCCTGCGGGCCTCCGTGAACGAGATAGACGACGGGCCACTTCTTCGTGGCGTCGAAGCCTGGCGGCTCGAGGATCCACATCTGCATCTCCACGCCCCCTTCCACCGGTACGTTCACCGAGCGGGGGCGGGGAAGATCGAGGCCGGCGAGAAGACGCTCGTTGGCCCGGCTCAGCGGGATGCGGGCCGACGTGCCGCGGCCCCCGGCGTCGACCGTATCAACCACGAACACCTCCGCCGGGGAGTCCATCCGCACCACTTGGAAGGCGGCCGCAATTCCGCTCGTCGAGATTCCGGTGAGCGCGCCGGGCCAGAAGCGGTCGAATTGCACGCCCCGGGAATCGAGGAACGCCTTGCCGAGGAAGCTCGAGGCCTTCTCTTCGTAGAGGAAGGCGACGTAGGGCTTGAAATCGGCATCTTCGAGCCAGGCGATCTCGCCGACGGAGACATCCGCCTTGCCGGTGAGGTTTCTCGGGCTGCCGAGGAGCGTGCCGTCGGGCTTCGCATCGGCGACGAGAACGTCCCACTTGTCGGCCTCGTAGCCGGGCCGCTTCTGTGCCCTCCAGGCGAGGCGTTTCCCGTCGGGGCTGAAGCGCGGCCCGCTGTCAGCGGCCGGGTTGGCGGCGGTGAGGCTCTCCCAGTCGGTCGAGGTGTTCTCGATCGACACCCGGCAGAGATCGTGGTTGGTGCTCCAAGCTTCCCCTTCCGGCGGCACGGCCGTGAACACGACATGCCGGGAGTCGGGGGTGAAGGCGTGGTCCTCGGCGACGGAGAAGGTCTTGCTCGTCGGCGCGGCGTCGCGGTCGCCGGGGGTGATATCGCGGCAGCCACCGCCGGTGGCGTCGATGACGAACAGATGGCGGCGCTTGTCGCCGACGTACTCATCCCAGTGACGGAAGAAGAGGCGGGTGAAGACCCGCGCCTTCACCGGATCCTCGGCGATCGCCTTCTCGCGCTCAGCGTTCAAGCGGTCGCTCTCGGCGAAGGGGAGCGTGCTGTATTCGGGGTGGACGGCCGACACGAAGACGATCCGGCAGCCGTCGGGACTCCAGGCGGCAGCCTCGGCGCCGGTGGCGATGTTCGTGAGTCGAACGGGTGGGCCCCCGGCCGCCGGCACGACATGGAGCTGCGAGGAGCCGGTGCGGTTGGACTGAAAGAGGATCGTCGATCCATCAGGCGACCACCGCGGTCGGGAATCGCTCGTCTTACCCTCGGCGACCGTCAGTACTCGGGGTGGGGCGGAGCCGTCGGCCGGGGCGATCCACAGCGCCGTGGCACTCTGGTTGGCCTCCGGGTTGACCGTCGTCACCTGCCACACGACCTGTTTCCCGTCGGGGGAGATTTGCGGGTCGGCGACGCGGAGGAAGCGGAACAGGTCGTCGATCTCCAGCGGCCGCTTCGCCGCCGGCTCGGCGGCCGTGCCGGTGGGGAGGAACAACAAACCCATCACCATCACCATGACCACGAGGGAAGCGAGACCGGGACGCATGGCGAACTCCAGAGGCGGGCGGTGAAACAAACGGCGTCGAACCGGCCGAAGCCGCTGCCGCGGCCCCTTGCCGGGGCCAAGAATAACGCACGTGGCCGTCGACCCGGAATCACTCGATCCGGCGCTTGGCCACGCCACGGTCGGGGATTCAGCGGATTATTCGCAGGGAATGGCCCATTAATGGCCTAGGGACCGTAGGGGGGATCGCCTACGCTCTCGCCTACGCGCCGGAATGAGCACTCCGGAGTGTCCCCCAAGGACCAGGAGCGCATCATGTCCGCGACGATGGTCGATTCCCTACCCGTGATCGACGCCGCCTGTGGGGTGGCTTCGGTCTCCGCTGCCACCGGCCGCAAGCTCTCGATCTGCCTCATCAATCCCCGCTTCGAGCCCTCCTACTGGGGCTTCGATTTCGCCCTCCCGATGTATCCGGGCGACAAGCGGAGCACGATGATCTCGGGAGCCCTCTCGGCCCTGGCCGGGATGTGCGGCGATCACGATGTCGTCCTCGTCGACGAGAACGTCGAGGAGATCGATTGGGAGGCGATGGCCCGCTTCGACATCGTCGGCGTGACCGGGATGATCGTCCAGAAGGAACGGATGAAGGCGATCCTCGATCGCCTCGGCACGCTCCCGCCGATGACGGTCGTCGGCGGTCCGCTCGTCTCGGTTGACGAGGCGTTCTTCGCCGGTCTGTGCGACGTGACGTTCATCGGCGAGGCGGAGACGACCTGGCCGGGCTTCCTCCACGACGTCGCCCACGGCATCCAGACGGCGACCCGCTACGAGCAGGAGCGGCCCACCGACATGACGACGGTCACCAGGCCGCGGTTCGACCTCTTGAAAGTCGACCGCTACGCCTCGGCCGCGGTGCAGTATTCGCGGGGCTGCCCGTTCCAGTGCGAGTTCTGCGACATCATCGTGATCTACGGCCGCAAGCCGCGGGTGAAGAAGCCCGAGCAATTGATCGCGGAGCTCGACGACCTCCGCCGTGCCGGCTTCCATTCCGCTTTCATCGTCGACGACAACTTCATCGGCGACAAGAAGAAGGCCAAAGCGCTCCTCGAGATGATCGTGCCGTGGATGGAGGAGCATGGCTATCCGCTCCGGCTCACGACCGAGGCGAGCATCGATCTGGCCAACGACGACGAGCTCCTCGATCTCCTCTACCGGGCGAACTTCCGCAGCGTCTTCATCGGCATCGAGACGCCGCGGATGGCGTCGCTCCAGGAGACGAAGAAGTTCCAGAACGTGCGCGGCGATTCGCTCGAGGCCAAACTCGCCCGGATCCAGGCTGCCGGCATCGACATCAACGCCGGCTTCATCGTCGGCTTCGACAGCGACGACAAGGCGATCTTCGAGGATCAGTACCGCTTCATCCAGGACAACGGCATCACACTGGCGATGGTGGGGATGCTCCAGGCGATCCCACGGACGCCGCTCTACGAGCGCCTCGAGCGCGAGGGGCGGCTGGTGCCGGAGGACCCGAGCCTCAACATCATCCCCAAGCAGATGACGCGCGACGAGCTCCGTCAGGGCTACTGGGATCTCGTCACCCGCCTCTACACGCCGCAGGCCTATCTGGAACGATCCTCGCGCGTGTACGACTCGGAGTCGTACGTCAGCCGACGGGCGGCGATTTGCCGGAAGGCGGGAGAGGGGAAGCACGTCCCCACGCTCTTCTATGCCCTGGCGCTGTTGTGGGCGATGGTGAAGACGCTCGTCCGCGACGGCTCGCTGTTCTCGGTCGGGTCGGTCTACGCCCGCCACTTCGTCGGGACCCGTGTCGTCGGTCGGCGCGGGATCGTCGGCTTCGCGCAGTTCATGAGCCGATGCGTGACCCACTGGCACTTCTACAAGTTCACCCGCGAGGCGACGGCCGGGCGGCTGCGGGCCTACAACACGACCTGAACGGGATGGTAGCGCGGGCAACCCCGAGCTCCCCACGACAGCCACCAAAAAAAGCTGCCGGGGGTGAGCGAAAACACCCCCGGCAGCCTGCAGTCACCGGGCCACGCGCCGTAGCGCCGCCCCGGTCACTTTGCGGCCGGCTGATCGACCGGCCGCGTTTCCTGGCCGCCCGAGGCGGCCATCGTTTCAAGAACCTGCTCCGACATCCGGTCGGCGAACCGCTTGAGCGGGTCGGCTTCGTCGATGCCGATGCCCCCGAGGCCGCTCTTCTCGGCGACGAGGAGATTGACGAGCAGGCCGAGCATTCCCTGGCCACTCGCCTGATCCCCCTTGCCGTCGCCGCCACTGGAGACGAACAGGCGCTGGGGGACGAGCGGCTGGACGCTCGCCGACAGGCTGTCGGCCACTTCGGCCAAGGCGTAGAGGCGCGGGTCGCCGTAGCTCGAGATCTTCTTGAGCTGGACGGCCGCCTCGCTGAGGCCGATCTGTATCACTTTCTGCCCCTCGCCGCGTCCCTCGAGCTCCTTCTGTCGTGAATCGGCCTCGGCGAGGAGCACTCGCTGCTCGGCCTGGAGGCGCGACCGCGACAGCTCCGCCTCCGCCATCACGACCATCTGCTCGGCCGACTTGCGGGCGCGGAAAAGATCGGCCTCGCCTTGCTGCTCGGCGATCTGCGCCTCGACGCGGGCGTTGGTGAGCTGCGTCTGCATCGTCGCCTGGGCCTGCGCCTCGGCGAGGAGCCGCATCTTCTCCGAGGCCACCCGCTTGCGCTCGAAGGTCTCGAGCTGCTCGACGGAGAGCTGCCGTTCACGGAGTTGGTCGAGGAGCGTCTCGATCTTGCCGGAATCCTTGCCGGTCTCCGGCTTGCCGATGAGGACGTCGACGCACTCGATGTCGAACTCGTGGAACTTGGCGTGGAGCTCTTTCCGGGCCTCGGCCTGGATCAGGTCGCGGTCGTGGAGGAGCTCGAGCATCGTCTTCTTGTGGGCGATGTCACGGAAGTAGGCCGAGAGCATCGGATCGAGGGTCTGCGTGATCAGACGCTGGACGTCGCCGAACCGCTGGATGACGCTCGGGGCCCGCTGGTAGTCGATGTGGACGACCACCGAGAGGGGGAGCGACGGCTCGTAGGCATCCTTCGTCACCAGGTCGATCGACTTGAGGCTCTCGTCGTAGCGGTGCGACTCGCTCCGGCCGGTCACCCAGTGGAGGACGAAGTTCGTCGTTGGCACGAGGACGACGTTGCCGGAGTAGGTGTTGAAGGCGTACTTGCCCGGGCCGAGGGCCCGCTCCCACACGCCCCGCTCCCCCTCGGCGACCCGTTCGCCGTGGCGGAAGGTGGCGCCGGAGATGTCGTTGCCGGTTCGGCCGATGTAGCTGACGACGACGCCCACCGAGCCGATCGGCACGACCGTCTTGGGGATCATCTCCACCGTCGCGAACCAGCGATTCACGAAGTAGGTGCCATCGGTGAGGGGCATGTGCTGGCGGCCGCGGCGGCCACCGGCGCGAAGGAAGGCCTCCGGATCCTGGTAGTTGTTGTGGTAGTTGGCGTCGCTGAGGTCACCGCCGACGGTCGGGGCGATGATCTCGCCTGGAGCGAGCGACGGGCCGTCGTGGACGGTGACGATCGCCAGCGAATCAGCGGGGGCCTCCGTCGGGACGAAGGCGGCGTCATGGTCGGGAATCGCCGCCACGGCCGTCCCCTTGCCGACGACGACCGGATCGAAGCCGGAGGCGGCGCGGAGCTCGGTGAGCCAGCGGCCGAGCGACTCCTGCTCCGCACGGGTCTGCACGACTTTGAGCGCGAAGACGGCGTTCTCGCTGATCACGGTGAACAGCGCCGGGTTGATCGCATAGACACCTTCGCGGAGGATCGCCCGCTGGCGGCCCTTCTGGCCGGCCACGATCCGGCCGGTCGTGGCGTCGGCGACCGGCTCGAGGCCGAGGAAGCCGCGGGCATCCTGGAAGTTGTTGCAGTCGACGACCCGGGCGAGTGTCTGGCTGGGGGGAAGGGGCTCGCCGTCACGGGCGAAGACGTAGCCGATCTTCCCCTCGGGAATGCTCACCAGCGGCACGGTGTGGATGGCGTACTGCCACCGCCACCATCCGAAGTGGAGGCCACCGCGGAGGATGTCGGCCTGGTAGCCGGCTTCGGCCGCCGGGGCGACGATCCGCCCCTCCGGCACGCTGCCGGCCATCGACCACCACTTCTCCACGACGCCGATCCGGTCGTTGGGGATCCAGCGAAAGCAGAGCCAGAACAACACCGCCGCGCCGACCACGATCCACACCGGCAGCCAGGTGAGGACGAACGACAGTGCCCCGAGGGGGAGCGATTGCGGGATCGGCAGGGAAACATGCGAGGAACGGACCGCGAGACAGACCATTCCCGTGAGGGAATCATGGACAGACACGTGAGAAGCCCTCCGGCGTCGGAAGCCGGACCGGGGGCCATAAGGAAGGCCACCGGGAGGACCGACGCAGTAGCAAACCCAGGGCCTTCGCGCTCCTGCGGGGAGCGAAAGAGTGCCCTTTCAATTCGGGTCGGACACCACGTCCGACCATGCCTACGGGGTTAGCTGACGGGCTAGGGCTTGAAAGTACCCCGGTTCACTCGCGTGAACCTACGCCCCGGGTTTGGCCGCCGCCTCGCAAGGGCGATCGACCACACCGGTTGGTTCCCCCGTTCGCGGCCTTTCGGCCACGACTCGGCGACAGTCGAATTATACCACTGACGGTCAAGCAGCGCGGCGCGGATTTTCTCGGGATCGCGCGCAACCGCCGCTGTGACAAGCAGATCGGATCGATTCCCTAGGGGGTGGCCCAGCGGCGCTGTGAGACTTGAATCCCCGGCCGACCGTCAGGCCGGCGCTGGGCTGCGGATACGCCGATCGCCGCCGTGGTATTCTCCGCCACCCTTCTGGAGGAAATCTTCATGCTTCGCCTTCCCGGCCTTGTTTCGTGGGCGCTGGTCGCCTCGGTCCTCGCCTTCGCGCCGCCCGCCTCTGCCGCCGAGCCCCCTGCCGGGAAAGACCGGCCGCTCGAAGTGCTCTACATCACCGGCGGGTGCTGCCACGACTACGACGCGCAGAAGGTGCTCATTGCCAAGGGGATGGCGGCCCGGGCGCGGATCCGTACGACCGTCGTGCAGGAGGGGGGGGCGTCGACGAACCACCCGATCTCGATCTACGACAAGCCCGATTGGTCGAAGGGCTACGACGTCGTCTTCCACAACG
>JBIIQL010000248.1:0-5761 GCA_044342095.1 Pirellulales bacterium | reverse complement strand
GGCTCCTCGCTGCCGTCAGTAGCCCGCTCTCCACCGCCACGCTCTTCCAACGCGACCAGGGCTCGCTCGAGACCCTTCTGCGGATCTTTTCGGCCGGGCCACATCTGGCCGATGTCGTCATCGCCGACCCCGCCTCGTGGGAGGAAGTCCGCCTCGGCCAGGGGAAGCCGGAGTCGATGCAGACGCTCCGGACCACGCTCGAGGGGACGCTCGCCGGGCGCCGGGAACCGGAAGGCGCGATGCTGGCCCTGCGCCGGTTCAAACGCCGTGAGATGCTCCGGGTCGCCTACGGCGACCTCGTCGGAGAGCAGCCGCTGGAGACGGTGACGCGCCAGATCTCCCGCGTCGCCGATTGCGTCATCGACGCGGCGCTCCGGATGGCCGTCGGCCGTTTCGAGGCCGAGCGTGGTACCCCGCGTGGCCCCGGTGGCGAACGGGCGGAGATCGCCGTCCTCGCCCTCGGCAAGCTCGGTGGCGAGGAGCTGAACTACTCCAGCGACGTCGATCTGGTGTTCGTCTCTACGGCGGAGGGACGGGTGGCGGGGCCGAAGCCTTGCACGAACCAGGAATTCTTCGAGCGCGTCGTCCGGGAGGTGGTGCGGTTGGTCGCCGAGCCGACCCCGGCAGGGAGCGGCCACCGGGTCGATCTCCGGCTCCGGCCGCACGGCGCCACCGGCCCGCTCGTCCTCCCGCTCGACGCCACGCTCCGCTACTTCGATCGGGAAGCGCGCACCTGGGAACGCCAGGCCTGGGTGAAGGCCCGGTGCGTGGGGGGAGCGAAGGCGCTCGGAGAGCGGTTGCTCGCGTCGCTCGCGCCGTGGATTTACCGACGCTGGCTCTCCGCCGCCGACATCAGCGAGATCAAGGCGCTCAAACGACGGATGGAACGCAAGGTGGCCGACGAGGGACGGGCGGACTACGACGTCAAACTCGGGTCGGGGGGGATTCGTGACATCGAATACGCGATCCAGTTCCTCCAACTCCTCGGCGGTGGCGACACGCCGGCACTCCGCACCGGCAACACGATCGAGGCGATGCACCGCCTCACCGAGGCGGGGGCCCTGACCGACCAGGAGCGGACGATCCTCGACCGCAACTATCGCCTCCTCCGGAAGCTCGAACACCGGCTCCAGATCCTCAGCGATGCCCAGACACACACGCTCCCCGCCGACGACCGGGAGTTGGGGCGGCTCGCGGTCAGGGCTGGTTACGACCCGGGCCCGGATGGGCTCCGGCGGCTCCGGGACGACTTCGCCGCGGCGAAGACCCTCAACCGCCGGATCCTCGATCATCTTCTCCACGACGCCTTCCCGGACGACACCGTCGCCGAACCGGAGACCGATCTCGTTCTCGATCCCCGCCCCGCCGACGAGGCGATGCGCGAGCTGTTTCTCCGTCACGGCTTCCGCGATCCCGACACCGCCAGGCGGACCTTCCAGTCGCTCGCGGAGGAGCGGGCCCGGTTTCTTTCCACGCGCCGCTGCCGCCACTTTCTCGCCGCGATCGCGCCGCGGCTGCTCGCCACGATCGGCCGCACACCCGATCCCGATGCCACGCTCCTCCAACTCGCCGCCGTGGCCGATTCGCTCGGTGGCAAGGGGGTGTTGTGGGAGTTGTTCAGCTTCAATCCCCCGTCGCTCGATCTCACCGTTCAGCTCTGTGCCTCGAGCCCGTTCCTCGCCGGGATCCTCGTGGGCAATCCGGGCATGATCGACGAGCTCCTCGACAGCCTCGTCGTCGAGCGTCTGCCGACACCCGAGGGTCTCGACGAAGAGCTTGCCGGTCTGTGCCACGGGGCGGTCGACATCGGCCCGATCGTCCACACGTTCAAGGTCTCCGAGCAGCTCCGCGTCGGCGTGCGCGAGGTGCTCGGCCGCCTCGACACCGAGGCGACGACGCGGGCGCTGACGGCGATCGGCGAGACGGTCCTGCGAATGGTCGTGGCCCACGAACAGACACGGCTCATGCAGCGACTCGGCCGGCCGATGGTCGGCGACGAGCCGGCCGGAGCCCTTGTGCTGGCGATGGGGAAGTTCGGAGGGCGAGAGCTCAATTATCGCAGTGACCTCGACATCGTCTTCCTCTACGACCACGACGGGGACTCCGTGCCGCTCCATCCCGAGTCGCGAGTCCAGGGCTCGACGTCGAACGCCCACTTCTTCGCCGAGCTCTCCCAACGGACGATGAAAGCCTGCAATACCCTCACGGCACAGGGGCGGCTCTACGAGGTCGATTCCCGCCTCCGTCCCTCGGGCCGCAGCGGTGCGGCGGCAGTCTCCCTCGACGAATTGGCCCGCTGGTTCGCCCCCGAAGGGCCGGCGGCCGTTTGGGAGCGACAGGCGCTCCTCAAGGCGAGGCCCGTGATCGGCGCGGAGCCGGCCCGACAGCGGTTTGCGGCGATCCGCGCCGCGGCGATCTGGGGCCGCTCCTGGTCGGCCACCGATGTGGGCGAGATCCGTCACAACCGCCTGCGGATGGAGCAGGGGGCCACGGGCGCGAATCTCAAGCGGGGCCCGGGGGGCGTGGTCGACATCGAGTTCCTCGTCCAGGTGCTTCAGCTTGTCCACGGCGCGACCGATTCGCGTCTCCAGACGACCGAGACGCTCGCCGGCCTCATGGCCCTCCATGAGCTCGGTCTCATTCCCACCGCGTCCTTCGCCTTCCTCTCCGACGCCTACCGGCTCCTCCGCCGGATCGAGGGGCGGCTCCAACTGCTCGGCGCCAAGGCCCGTCACGACTTCCCACCGCCGGGCGACGACCGGCGGACCCTCGCCCGACTGATGGGGTACGAGCAGGCCGATGACCTCGCGGCCGAGGTCGCGAAGACGACGGTGCGGGTCCGCGAGGAGTTTGAAGAGGTGTTCAGGCGGACGGCGGCGGCCCTGGCGTGACAGCCGTCCAGCGGCTTCGGACGACGCCCCACACGAGGGCCACCGGAACGACGAGCGCCACGAGCATCACGAGCGAGAGTTCCTCCCGACCGAGGGCTCCGAGGGCCGACCAGGCGGCGGCGATGACGGCATTGCCGACCGCCACGGCAGGCAGGAAGGTCCGCAGCGGCATGCCGGTTCCCCCCGCGGCCAGCGCCGTGGCTTCGGCCAGCAGCGGGAGGGGGCGGGTGAGGACGACAAGCAGCGGCCCGAGGCGCTCGTGGCCACGGGCAATCGCCGTCCGGTCCTCCGCGTCGAGGTTCTCAAGCGCCTGACGCCCGAGCTTGCGGCCGAGCCACCAGCCGGCGAGCGCCCCGATCGTCATCCCGAGCCACGCGCAGAGCGTGCCGAGCGCCGCGCCGAGCCGGGCGCCGCCGTAGGTCGCGACGACACTCGACGGCACGGGCAGGAGGAGATCGCAGGCCAGCACCCCGATCTCGAGCACCGCCACCATCGGGAGCGGCGGGGGGGGATCGAGCCAGCCGGCGACGACCCGATCGAGCCGCGTGCCGAAGAGAAGGAAGGGAACGAGCGGGACAAGCACCGCGAAGCCGACGAGAGCGAGGAGGAGGCGGGTGGCGCGTCGCATGGCGGCAAGTCGCTCGGGCTCGCGGTTCGATCAGTCCTGGCAGCGGGTGACATGGACGGCGACATCCATGCCGTGCTGTCCACCGCCGACGAACACGCCGCGGATCGGGCAGACGTCGCCGTAGTCGCGTCCCCAAGCCACCGTGACGTGGCGATCGCCGACGACGCAGTCGTTCGTCGGATCGACGTCGAGCCAGCCGGCATCCCCCCCCCAGGCCGCCATCCAGGCGTGCGAGGCGTCGGCGCCGACGAGCGTCGGCGATGGAGGAACGTTGGCCGGGGATGAGGTGTTGCAGAGATAGCCGCTGACGTATCGGGCCGGGAGATGGAGCGATCGGAGGAAGGCGATCTGGAGGTGGGCGAAGTCCTGGCAGACGCCGCGCTTGAGCGCGAACACATCCTCGACCGGTGTCGAGGTCGTCGTGGCGGTCGGGTCGTAGACGAACTCCCGATGGATCCTCCGCATGAGGTCGACCAGCGCCTCGGCCCACGGCCTCCCCGGAGAGAACGAAACGCGGGCGTAGTCTGCCAACTGCGGCAGCGTGCGGACGAAGGGCGAAAGACCGACGAACTCGACCGCTGCTGGTGAGGTGGCGGCACGGTCGCGCACCTCCTCCCAGGAAATCGGCGGTAACGACCGCCACGAGGGAGGCAGGGTGACGGCGACACGGCTGGTCGAGGTGACCGCCAGCCGGAGATGCACCTGGCCGATCGTGAACATCGACACGTGGTTGCCGAACCAATCGATCCGCGAGGCAGTCGTGGCCGGCGGGGGATCGACCGCGAAGGCATGGAACAACACCTGCTGATAGGCCGTATCGCGGGGGCGGAGATGGACCTCGTTGTGGCACACTGGCACCTCCTCTGAATAGGAGTAGACCGTCGTGTGCACGACCTCGTAGACCGTCGCCGGCGCGCGGTCCCCGGGAGCTTGGGCATCGATGTCGATCATGCCTCGGCATCTCCGGGCGGGAGGCCGGCGCAGGCACGCGCCTGGGCCGCGATATCGAGGCCGACGTCGCGGCTCCAGGCGGCGAGCAAGCGCCCGAAGACCGGGCCGGGCCGACCGTCACCAACGGCCACGCCATCGACGCGGGTCACCGGGAGCAGGCAGTTCGGCGTACTCGTGAGGAGGATCTCCTCGGCTGCGGCGACATCAACCCGGGTGAGCGATGTCTCGAGAAAGCGCAGGCCCTCCGCGCGAGCGAGCGTGCGAAGGTGGCCGAGGCTGACGCCGGCGAGCGCGTCGCCCGGAGGCGGCGTGCGGAGCGTACCATTCTCCACGATCACCACGTTGGCCGTGGAGGTTTCGCTCACACGACCATCGCCGTGGAGGAGGAGCGCTCGGGAGCCGGGTTCGAGCGCACGGGCCTCCCGGTCGGCAAGGTGATAGTGCATCCGGCTGCGACACTTGAGTTCGATCGGCCAGCAGGAGGCGGGGATCTGAGTGATGGCTACGCTCCGCAGGACGACGCCGGTTTCGTAGGCCCCCGCCCACGTGGCGAAGGCCAGTGGAAAAGCGTGGATCATCACCCGCGGTGTGCCCGATCGGCCCGCATGCTGGGCCGGCGCGTCGCCGGGGGTCGCGAACACGACGACCCCGAGGTCGCTTCCGGCGGCCCCGGCGGCATGGCACCGGGCCGTCACCTCCGCGGCGATCGCGAACAGGTCGCTGACCGGCCATGCCGGCTCGATGCCGACGATCCCGAGGGAACGACTAAATCTGGCGGCATGCTCGGCGGGGAGGAAGAGACGCCCGGCGAACGAACGGAGTTGTTCGGTGACCGTGGCCCCGAACACAAACCCTGCGTCCCCCACGGGGATGACCGCTTTGGCAGGGGGGATGAACTGGCCGTCAACCCACGCCACCGCGCTGCTCTCGCCACCTCCGGCAGTGCCGACTCGCAAGGCATTCACCGCTGCAGGGCATTCACCGCTCGCGGCGGGCAGGCGCCCGGATCGAACCGTCACGCAAAATGGAGGATAGGGGATTTGAACCCCTGACCTTCTGGCTGCCAGCCAGACGCTCTCCCAATTGAGCTAATCCCCCGGATCGAGTGCGTGAGCAGGAACGGGCTGAGCTCCCGGCCGGGGCGGGAGGCTCATCAAAATCTCCTTCAAAACTATCGCCCGCTTGCGGGAATGTCAACGCGAAGCCACTGTGGAAGCGGTTTTCCCGCCGACATGTGCGCCATGGCCCGTCACCACTCCCCCGATCGCGACGACCGTCGAAGGCCCCAGGG
>JBIIQL010000511.1:0-3211 GCA_044342095.1 Pirellulales bacterium | reverse complement strand
TGGGCTATCTGGGCGTCACGGGACATGGGCCCCGCTTGAGCCTCCCATCATAGAAAGCGCTTTCCGCGACACCACAGGATCTCCCCCCGTGCCGGCAGGGTTTACCGATCCTGCCCTCTTTTCCGCGAGGTGGGTTGGCTGGAGAAGCTGACTCACCCCCGCGGTCGCCCCCTGAAGCAGGCTTCCGTTCCGGGTCGATACTGTTCCTGTCGGCAGGGCGGTCCTCGGGGAAGGGAGCGCCCGCGCGGCCAGAGAAGGGGACGAGCCATGCTCTACAGCCGCCAGCACCGAATCGCGTTTGCCCACTACCCGAAGACGGCCGGGCATTCGATGGTGAAGTGGTTTCGGGCGACCTTTCCCGACGCCGCCTTCGTCAATCCCGACCCCATCCACCCCGTCAGCCATCTCTCGGTCCGCGAGTCGCTCGACAAGCTCGGGATCGCCCCGCAGCCGCTCCGGTTCCTCGGGCGATCGGGGCGGAATGCGATCGGCAGTCTCGCCCGCCACATCCTCCCGTTCCCGCAGCCGCAGTTGCGGGTCATCGGCGTCGTCCGCGAGCCGATGGCGATGCTCGTGTCGCTGTTCGAATACTGGCAGAGCTACGACTTCGGCGCCGAGCCGATCACGCCGCTGATCGCCGCCGCGAAGACCGGATCGTTCCCGATTTTCCTCGAGCGCGCGATCCTCCGCCGCGAGCTGCCCAAATACGACAACTTCTTCGACGTCGGCGGCCAAGCCTGGAAAAACACCCGGCTCCTCGACCTGGAATCCCTCGACGACGACCTCGACGCCCTGACCGACGAGTGGGGAATCGAATCCCCGGTGATGCGGCTCGATCGCTGCAACGTCGGCCCCCGGCACGTCCGCGATCTCTCGCCATACCTCGAAGAAGCCGGCGCTCTCGCGACGGCCGCCCGCAACTACTTCGGCTGGTACTACCGCCGCCAAGCGGCCACCCGCCGGGCAGCCTGATCTCGCCCCCCGCGGCCCCGCAGCCCGGGGCCGCGCCCCCGAGCGACGCCGGGCTCACCAAGGGCCAGCCGCGCTTCCGGCGGCTGCCCTCGCTCCTGCCACGCTCACCGCGCGGACACGCCAACTTTCGCGGGAATCCGATCCTGGTACGATGGGGCCACTCTTGGAACGAACCCTTTCGGCCGGGGCATGGACATGGGCAGACCAGTCGACCGCCGCAGGACCGCAGCGGCCGGGGGGCCAAAGCGAGTCGCCGCCCTCTTTCTCCTCACGCTTCCGACGTTCCTCGGCTTCGGCGCCACCGCCACGGCGGCGTCGCTCAAGTTCTCGTTCGTCGCCGCAGGAACGCTCGCCACCCTGCCGGCGACCAATCCCACGCTCTATGCCAATGTGACCGGTGGCTTCGCCGCCGCAGGGGCATACTGGTCGAGCCAGTTCCAAGACGACATCACGATCAACATCGAGATCGACTACCCGGCGCTCGCGCCGGGCACGCTCGGAAACGCCGATTTCCAGAGCGTGGGCATCGGCTACGCCGACGTGCGGTCGGCCCTCAACTTCGACCGGAAGAGCATCGACGATTTCACGGCCGCCTCGAGCCTCCCCGCCGGCACAGCGCTCTCCTTCCTCACCAACCACGAGCAGACGGGCGCTTTGCAGGTCGACGCGAATGGCTCGACCAACAACACGGTGCTCGACGTTCCCCGTGCCAACGCCAAGGCACTCGGGTTTTACGGCACCGGCTTCGACCCGAACGACGCCGTCATCGACGCCACGATCAACTTCTCGAGCAACTTCTCCTGGGACTTCGACCGCTCCAACGGCATAAGCCCTGGAACGATCGACTTCGTCGGCGTGGCGATCCACGAGATCGGCCACGCGATGGGCTTCGTGAGCGGCGTCGACGTCGTCGACTTCGTCTCGTTTCCCAACGGCGACGCCGCCTATCTCGGCACCGAACTCGATCCCTACCGCGTGTTCAGCGTCCTCGATCTCTACCGACACGGGGCCCGCAACGGCGGTGGACTCGATTTCGCCACCGGTGGCACCGGCACGAACACGCCCTATTTCTCCCTGGACGGAGGATTGACGTCGCTGGGGAGCTTCGCCACCGGTCAATTCAACGGCGACGGACGCCAGGCCAGCCACTGGAAGGACAATCTCGGCTTGGGGATCATGGATCCGACGTTTGCGTACGGGGAGTTGGGGGTCGTGAAGCCGCTCGACATCCGCGCTTTCGACGTCATCGGTTACGACTTGGTCGTCGTTCCGGAGCCGGCCACCCTCGGGCTTCTCGCCCCGGCGGTGGTGATCGCCCTCTGCCGCTCCCGCCGCCGTCGCGGCTGATGGAACGCGGGCGCTGCGTTTGAGGGTTTGCCAGTCCGCGCTGTCGATCGAGCCGCTTCGGCTGGAACGCTGCGCCCCACGACGAGCCACAGCCGACTGCGGCGCTCGGGTGGCGCGATGAGCCGGCCTCAGCCCCCAGCCGCCGCTGGGACGGGGCCTAACCGTACAGGTCGATCGCCTGGACGATCTCGTCGAGCCGGTTGCCGACGGTCACCGCCCGGTTGGCGAAGCTCGCCCGGCTGACGCCGCGGCTGCCGAGGACCTCGTTGAAGAGCTTCTGATCGGTGGTGTGGTAGGCCACCGTCGCCGTCGGATCCTTGAGCTGATGGCCGGTGAGGATGCAGACGACGCGTTCGTCCTTCCCAATCACCCCCTCGGCGACGAGCTGCTTGGCGCCTGCGACGCTGGCGGCACTGGCCGGCTCGCAGCCGAGGCCACCCGCCCCGACTTGGGCCTTGGCGTCGAGGATCTCCTGCTCGCTCACCTCGCGGACCACGCCGTCACACACCTCGAGCGCCCGGAGGCACTTGTTGAGGTTCACGGGACGGTTGATCTCGATGGCGCTGGCGATCGTGTCGGCACGGCGCTGGTCGCGATCGAGCTCGTCGTAATAGTGGCAGGCGGGGGAGAGATCGGCCCGGCCGCCGTTCCAGCGCAGGCCACGCCGGTGGTAGAGCTCGTAGAGAGTGTTGGCGCCGGCGGCGTTGATGACGGCCAGACGCGGCACCCGGTCGATGAGCCCGAGGGCCCGCAGTTCGGCAAACGCCTTGCCGAAGGCGCTCGAGTTGCCGAGGTTGCCACCGGGAACGACGATCCAGTCGGGGACCTCCCAGCCGAGCGACTCGAGCACCCGGAACATGATCGTCTTCTGTCCCTCGAGGCGGAAGGGATT
>JBIIQL010000627.1:0-2541 GCA_044342095.1 Pirellulales bacterium | reverse complement strand
CTCCTTGACCCGCGCCATCGCATCGTCGAAGTCGCCGGCGATTTGGATCGTGAGGGCGCCGTAATCGAGGGCCTGCGAGAGCTTGCCGTAGGAGATCTTCCCGGATCCGATGAAGATGATCCCGCGCATGTGACGCGTGACGGCGCAGTAGACGGCCAGCGACGCACTCGTGTTGCCGGTGGAGGCGCAGGCGGCGCGGCGAGCACCGATCATCCGGGCGTGCGTGAAGGCCGCGCACATCCCGTTGTCTTTGAAAGAGCCCGACGGATTGAGCCCCTCGTACTGGAGGTGGAGCCGGCCGGCATTGACCCCGACGAAGGCCCCGACGCTGTCGGAGACCGGGCACATCGTCTGCCCCTCGCCGATCGTCACGACCGATTCCCGGGGGGCATAGGGGAGGAGTTCGTGGAATCGCCACACGCCGGAGAAGGCGAGCGGGTCGCTTCGCCGCATCCACTTCCGCTCGAAAACCTCGAACGAGGTGGGTGGCCTGAGTCGATCCCAGTCGTAGACGACGTCGAGGAGGTTTCCGCAGGTCGGGCAGGCCGTGAGGACTTCGTCGACCGAGTAGGTCGCCGCACAGGCGGGGTCGATGCACTGCTGATAGGCGAGATCGGTGCGGGCGGCGGTGGCCAAGGGACTCTCCTCCGGGTTCTCTCCAGTGTCGGCAGCGGATCGGCCGCCGCTGTGGAAAGATTTTCCGGTTCTCCGCCAAGGTAGGTCAGTTCTTGGCTCCCGGCAAGGAATCCCGGGGATTGAGCCTGCCAGTTTGACAGCCTCTCCCTCCGAGCCTAGGATTTTCCCGCCGCAGATTGCCCCTCGGGGATCTGTCGGCGGGGCACTCCTGGGTCGGAGTGTCCCGGTTCGATTCGTCGGTCGGGGGGTACGCACGCCCCGGGGAGACTCACGGCATGAAAGCGACCATGAAAGTCGCCGAGATGAAGCCCTTCAAGGTTGCTCTCGAGGCGATGCGGGCCCGGTTGCGGGGCGACGTGACCACGATGGCCGATGCCGCCCTGCGGCAGACCCGCTCCGAGGCCAACGGTGACCTTTCCAGCATGCCAATCCACATGGCCGACATCGGCACCGATGCCTACGAGCAGGAGTTCACCCTCTCGCTCATGGCCAGCGAAGAGGGAACGCTCGAGCAGGTCGAGGAGGCCCTCGGGCGAATCCGCTCGAAGACCTACGGCATTTGCGAAGAGTGCGAAGGGGTGATCGCGAAGAAGCGGCTCGAGGCGATTCCGTTCGCGTCGATGTGCATCCGCTGCGCTGAAAAGATGGAGGATGGCAACGGCGGCCGCCCGCGGTATCCTCGCTGACACGAGCGAGCCAGCACGGCCCCCGCAATCCTCCGCTGCCACCGGAATGCCTTCGATTCGGTGGCGAACCGATGCCTTTTGCCACCGGAACGGATTCCCGATGGATATTTCCCCACCTCCCCCCGCCCCCTCCACGCGGGGCGGTGCCGGCGGATGGGGATGGTACGTGGGGCTCGCTCTTGTTGCGGCGGTGATCGATCTGGTCACCAAGGCCGTTCTCTTTGCCCGCCTCGGCATGCCGGGGGAGCAGGCCCCGATCGTCCTCGTGCCCGGGATGCTCACCTTCGAGACGAATCTCAACGAAGGGGCGCTCTTCGGCATGGGGCAGGGGATGGGGATGGTGTTTGCCGCCGTGTCGTGTGCCGCGATCGCCGGCATCCTCTGGATGGTGTCGCGGCACGAGACCCGCGCCGATGGCTGGCTACTGACGGCTCTGGCCCTGATCACCGGCGGCATCATCGGTAATCTCTGGGACCGGCTCGGCATCCCCGCTCTCCGCTGGCACGCCCCTCCGGAGCGCCTCGGGACCCCCGTCCTCGCCGTTCGCGACTGGATCCACTTCAAGCTCGACGGCGTCATCGACTGGCCGATCTTCAATCTCGCCGACACCTGGCTCGTGATCGGCGCCGGAATACTCCTTCTGGTCACCTGGCGGGCCGCCCCCGCCGAGCCTCCCCGCCAGGACTGACCGGAGACCACGATGCCCCGAACCGCTCCCCCGATTCCCGGCCCCACGGCCGACCGGCTCGCTCGGGCGCTTGCGGCCGTGCGTGCCGTCGCGGCGGAGACGCTCCGCTTCTTCGACGATCCGGCGCTCACCGTGATGACGAAGTCGGATCGGTCGCCGGTGACTCAGGCCGACATCGCCGCCGAAGGGATCCTCAGGAGGGAACTCCTCGGCGCTTTTCCCGACGACGGTTTCCTCGGCGAGGAGACCGGGAGCACGGCGGGCACGTCTGGCTACGAATGGGTCGTCGATCCGATCGACGGCACGAAGAGCTTCATCCGCGGCGTGCCGCTCTGGGCCACGCTCGTCGGCTGCCGCCGGGGAGACGAGGGGATCCTGGGAGTAATCGCCGTCCCGGCCCTCGATGAGATGGTCTATGCGGCCGTCGGCGGCGGCGCGTGGCATGTTCGCGGCAGCGCGGCCCCGACGCCGGCCCGCGTTTCAAAGCGCGGCTCCCTCGGCGAGTCGCTCGTCTGCTCGAGTGCCTTCACG
>JBIIQL010000247.1:0-5825 GCA_044342095.1 Pirellulales bacterium | reverse complement strand
GGCAGCGCCGCTGGCACTCTCGTCGGCCGTGGCGGACGAGCGCGATTCCGCGAATGAGCCGATCACGCTGGCGCTCATCGGCGCCGGAGGCCGCGGATCCGACCATGCCAAATCGATGGCCGGGATGCCACTGGTCCGCTTCAAGTACGTCTGCGACGTCATGGAGTCCCGCTGTCAGGGCCTGATCGGGGAGCTCGCCGGCATCCAGGGGGTGGCCCCGCAGGCATGCAGCGACATGCGGGCGGTGTTTGACGACCGGGACGTCGACGGCGTGATCATCGCGACGCCCGAGCACTGGCATGCCCTCGCCACGGTCTGGGCCTGCCAGGCCGGAAAGGACGTCTACGTCGAGAAGAATCCGTCGATGACGATCTGGGAAGGTCGGAAGATGATCGAGGCCGCCGAGAAGTACGGCCGGATCGTCCAGGTCGGTTTCCAGAATCGAAGCGGGCCCTACGCCGAGAGTGCCCGCGCGTATCTACAGGCAGGGAAGCTTGGGCGCATCGTGCACGTCAAAGTCTACAACCTCCTCGGGGGAAGCCGTTGGCAGCGCTTACCCGACGGACAGATTCCCCCCGGATTCGACTGGGATGCCTGGCTGGGGCCGGCGAGTTGGCACCCCTACACGGCCAGTCGTCATCTCGATTGGCACCCTTGGTGGGACTACAAGGGGGGCTCGCTCGCCGACGATGCAAGCCATCAGCTCGATCTGGCGAGGATGGTTCTCGGCGATCCGGCCCACCCGCGGAGTGTGGTGTGTTTCGGGGGGAACCACGCCTTCCAGTCGGAGCGTGAGGTGCCTGAATTCCAGTGCATATCCTACGACTACGGCGACTTCACGATGACCTGCGAGAACGGCAACGCTTTCAAATACATGGCCAAGTTCCCACCGGAAGTGCGCTACGGCACGCAGTGGCCCCACTGGCCCACCAGCGCCACAAGGATCGAGATCTACGGGACCGAAGCGCTGATGTACCTGGGCCGTCATGGTTGCGGCTGGCAGGTGGTCGACCTCGGTGGCGCGGTGCTCGAGCAGGACAAGGGACACTTCCCCGACAAATGGCATCGTCCCGACTTCATCGAGAGCATGCGCACCCGGAAACGCCCCAAGGCCGATCTAGCCAGCTGCCATGCAAGCGCCTGCCTCGTGCATCTCGCCAACACGTCGTACCGCGTCGGACAGAAACAGCTCCAATTCGACGCTGCCAACGAACTGTTCACCAACAGTGACGAAGCGAACGCGATGCAGCGGCTCCCCTACCGCGACCGCTACCGGATTCCGGATCACGTCTGAGAAAAAAGCATTTCGACCCTCATCCCGCCGCGGCATCGTTGCGGCACCAGTCCCTGGAGATGCATCATGCCGCCGACATCTGACCGCCGGGGATCGCCGGGGCGCCGCATGACGGGCGGAGCGTTGTTCGCCGCCTCCCTGCTGCTGATCGCCGTACCGCTGCCCGCGCAACAGACGCCTTCCGGGCAGATGATCGAGTTGGAGTTGCAGACGCGAGATCCAGAGTCGGGCGTCATCCGCACGACGCGGGAGCGGGTCGACCCTTCCCGTGTCGGCGTGATCGCGGTCGATGTGTGGAACTGGCATTGGTGCAAGACGGCGACGATGAGGGTCGACGCGTTCGTTCCCCGCATCAACGAGGCGCTCGCGGCGGCCCGATCGCTCGGGATGACCGTGATGCTCTGCCCGAGCGATGTGGTCGATCTGTACGTGGGTCAGCCGCAGCGGGAGCGTGTTCTCTCGCTCCCCTCAGTCGAGGTGCCGGACACCATCGCCGTCACCTGCCCGCCGGTTCCGGACGCCGGCGGATGCGCCTGCGGGCGGGAGCGATGCGCGGGGAACTACGGCTGGGATGGAATGCATCCCGACTTGTGCATCGGGCCAGACGACTGGATGCCCGACACCCGGGCCGAGGTGTATGCCATCTGCCGGGAACGCCGGCTGACGCACCTGATTTACGTCGGGTTCCACACGCAGGTCTGCCTTTTGGGCAAGCCGATGGGACTCAGAGCGATGAAGAGCGCCGGGCTGCAATGCGTTCTTGCCCGCGACATGACCGATGCCCATCCCGGGTACGACCCCGCCCGCGGGTTCACCCCCGACCTCAATACGGAGCAGGTGGTGGAGCACTTCGAGAAGTATCTCGCCCCCACCATTCATCTCCAGAACGAGCTCGGGAAACTCGGGATCTGGAAAGCCGACTTCATCGGCGACCCCGTGCGCATCGCGCCCTGGGGAACCGACCAGCGTCCCCATCTTTTCGAGGAGGATGTCGTCGTGACCCTCAGCGCCCCGCTCCAATCGGATGCCGGGATCCACTACACCTTGGACGGCACGGCGCCCGACACGTCCTCGCCGCGGTATTCCTCTCCCCTTCACTTCGCCGCCTCGACACGTCTCAGATCGGCAGCATTCCTCCGCGGTCAGCAGGTGAGCCGCGAATCGGTCGGCACCTTCGTCCGTTTGGGGGCGATGCCGGAGGCCCCCGATGTGCATCTCGGCGATCTGGTGCCGACGCGGAGCGTCGGATTCGGCCACACTCATGGAGGCGTCGTGCGCTACGCGGGCGATGCACAGCCTGCCCAAGAGGACACGTCCAACCGCGGCGGGCCGATCCGGATCAACCGGCGATCCTACGATCGGGGGATCGGCGTCCACTCCCCGAGTGCGTTGGACTACGCGATCGAACCGGGCTCCAAGCGATTCGTGGCGCTGGCGGGGGTCGACGAGCACCTCCTCGACCGCAGCAACGGATCCAATCTGGCACGGTATCCGAGCGTCTCCTTCAAGGTCCTCATCGACGGGCAGGAAGTGGCCGCCAGCCCGGTGATGCGCATCCAGTCACCCGCGTGGCGATTCTCCGTCGACATCCCCGCCGACGCGCGACGCATCAGTCTGATCACGACCGACGGCGGCGACGGCAGCCGGGAGGACTTCGCCGACTGGGCGGACGCCGGCTTCGTTCTCGGCCACGAGCCGGAGGGACCCCGGTGAGGCAGGGGCGCGAGAGCCTGCCTCGCGCCGTTGACTGCCGGCGGGATGTCTTAGTCTCAACGGGGGGATTATGCGATGATCGAATCGTCGAGCAGATCCTCCCCCAGCCAGGCTCACGCTACCGGCCTGATCGGCAACGCCTCCCGCGGGTGGAGGTTCACAGTCACGTTCACAACCGGGCTGGGAATCGCAAGGTGCCCAGCCCGGTGTCTTTTGGTGCCCGCAACAACTCCGCTTAATTCACCCCTGGCTCCCGCGTCACCCGCCGCCCTCTCCCTTCACCGACCTCCGCCCGCGAATACAACCCCGCCCGGTCCGCCGACAGGCACCGACCCGAGGCCCACTGCCGCAGGCTCTCGATCTTGTCGCCCGCAGTGACAGCCACGGGCACGACGTTCTGGGCGGCCTGGACGAGCGGTACGTCGAGCAGGGCCGCGAGCCGACAGCACGACTTGATCTCGGCCCCAGTCCACTGGGAGTCGTCGGGCCTGGGCTGCCGGGGATCGAGGCCGTAGTGCTGCTGGTAGATGCCCCAGATCCCGTCCTTCTGTTCACGGCCGGGGACATCGACGAAGAACACGCCGTCGAAGCGCTCGGCCCTGGCGAACTCCGGCGGCAGCCTCGAGGCGTCGTTGCAGCAGCCGACGAAGACCACGTCCGACTCGTGGTCATTGAGCCAGGTGAGAAGCGCCCCGAAGACGCGGGCCGTCACGCCTGAATCTGTCTGACCGAAACTCGTCGCCGGCCAAGCCTTTCTCGATCGCGTCGCAGAAGCGCAGGCAGAGGGCCCCAGCGTGCCCCGCAGGAAGTGTCCACCCCGCGAGTGACGGCGGATCGACTCAATCGCGGCTTGATTTCCGGTTTTTTTCTTTCCCCGGGCCTCCGTCGATCCGGCGGCCGTCGAGCGCCATAGAGTGATTCCGGAGTTGCGTATCCTCTATTTGAACACACCGGACAGGAGGGACCCCGCCATGATTCGCCAAGCACGTTCCACCCCGTCGTCGCGCCGCCCGATCGGGGGCCGTCGCGAACGGCATCCGCTCCCTCTCGCCCCCGAGAGGCTCGAACCGCGTCAGATGATGACCGCCGGCGTGATCGTGAATCCGTCGGGCGGCTTCCTGGCCGAGGGTGCCGCCCGGCTGATCAGCTTCCGCCTCCAGGACGCCCCCGCCGACACGGTCACGATTCCGATCTCCGGCAGTGACGCGAGCGAGGGATTCCTCGACAAGTCCTCGCTGACCTTCACCCCGACGAACTGGTATGTCAACCAGCGAGTCCTGCTGCGGGCCGTTGAAGACTTCACCATCGACGGAAACCAGCCCTTCACCGTCGTCACCGGCGACGCTGTGAGCAATGATCCGCGATACTCAGGCCTGGCGGTGAAGGACGTCTCGCTCACGATCCTCGATGCACGGCGTACCGACGCCGTGATCGTAGCGCCCCCGGCCGGGCTGATCATGGAGGGAACCACCAGACAGGTCGCCTTCCGCCTCTTCGACGCCCCTTCCGACACCGTGACGATCTCGCTCGAAAGCAGCGACACCACCGAGGGCGTGCTCGACAAGCAGTCGCTCACCTTCACGCCGCAGAATTGGTACGTACCCCAGAAAGTGACGGTGAAGGGTGTTCAGGACTTCACCCGTGATGGATCGCAACCATTCCGCATCGTCACCGGCGAGGCGGTGAGCAACGATGCTCGCTACGCCAATCGGCCGGTGCGCGACGTGTCTCTCACGAGCCTCGATTCGGGTCGCACCGAGGCTTTCACCGTCGTACCGCCGTCGCTGGTGACCATGGAATCCGACGGGCAGACAGGCAGAAAATCCGCCTTCTGGATCGCGCTCACCGCGCGTCCTGACTCCGACGTGACCGTACCGCTCACCAGCAGCGACCCCCACGAGGGACTGCCAACGGTCGCTTCGGTTACGTTTACCCCGACAAACTGGCGCGTGCCACAACGCGTGCAGGTCGGGGGCGTCGACGACGGGCTCCCCGACGGTAGGGTGGCCTACAGGATCGTCACCGGCCCCGCCGAGAGCGTGGATCCGTGGTTTGCCGGGAAGGATCCCCGGGACGTGAACGTCGTCAGCGTCCCCTGGTACTACTCCGGACTGTTCGACGGCATCTACACCGGGACGTTCGTGGGCAAGCAGGTGTCAGGGACGATCGACCGGGTGGAGATCACCAAGAACGACATCCGGGTCGACATCACCGTCAACGGCTTCCAAACGGAGAAGTTCAGCGGCACCGGCAAGATTTCAAACACCGGCGCCTTCTCCGTGAGGACGACGGCAGCCGGATCGGTCGGAGGAGCGACGTTCTTCGGAACGCTCTTCGCCGATCCCGTTTCCCGTCGGGTCGTCGGCAAGGGAGGCTGGAACTTCCAGAATCTCTACACCGGCACCTGGGACATCGCCGCGCAGGAGCAGGCTCCCGCCTGATCGCAATCCTTGGCGTGGAGGGGGCGGCAGCAGCGCCCCCCCACGCCGGGTCACCTTGCAAAAAGACTCACGCAGCGTGACAGCCACCGCGGGCACTGTGCTTCAACTGCGGCCACACGAAGTTCGGGGTGTTCCTGCCGTGCTCCGAGTGCAGCGCTGGCTCCACCGGCAACATGGGACTCGACATCGCGTTCAGCGACCACCACATGTCGGGCGGCACGATCGAGGGATTCGGCAACGTGATTCGCGCTATCAACCGAGTGTGCGAGGATCACTCACTGCGGGCGAGGAGCTTCATTCGGTACGTGTCGAATGAACACAGCGACATCCTCACCATGGATGTGCCTTTGGATGAGGCAGCCCAGTGCGACGAGGTG
>JBIIQL010000246.1:0-5852 GCA_044342095.1 Pirellulales bacterium | reverse complement strand
TCGTCGCCGAGCACTTCGGCGAGCCCCGAATTGAAATGGATCTTGATCTTCGGGTCGTCGTGGGCACGCTTCGCCATGATTTTTGAGGCGCGGAGCTCTTCGCGGCGGTGAATGAGATGGACGGTGCTGGCAAACTTCGCGAGATAGGTCGCCTCCTCGACAGCTGAGTCGCCGCCGCCGACGACGACGAGCTCCTTCTTCCGGAAGCGCGGCAGGGCACCGTCGCAGACGGCGCAGGCGCTCACGCCCCGGTTCTTGTATTTCTCCTCGCTCTCGAGCCCGAGCCAGTTGGCCTTCGCCCCGGTCGCCACGATCACACACTCCGCCTCGACGACGCCCCCTTCCGACGGATAGAGCTTGAAGGGGCGCTTCGAGAAATCGACCTTGTCGACGTCGTCGGTGATGATCCGCGTGCCGAAGTTGACCGCCTGCTGGCGCATCAGCTCCATCAGCTCCGGGCCGCTCACCCCCGCCTTGGCATGGGGGGCCATCATCTGCCGGCGCTCCGACGGCAGCGATGAATCGAGAAACGCCTCGAGATCGCCGTGGGGGAAGCCGGCGTAGTTCTCCACTTCGGTGGTCATCGCCAGCTGCCCCATCGGGAGCGTGCCGGCAAGCCGGTTCTTCTCGCTGATCGCTCCTTCGAAGACGAGGGGCTCGAGCTGGGCACGGGCGGCGTAGGTGGCGGCCGACCAGCCGGCCGGGCCGCTCCCGATGATCACGAGCCTCTCGCGGCGGACGTCGCTTGCAGCCATGGGAAAAACTCCTCGGTGCGGGGGTTGTGCGGGGGGGCGGGAAGCGGAATCGACACGGGCTCCCGGCCGACGGCATGATGGTAGCGACCGCGGGCGATCGGGGAACCGCCCGCGGGCAATTGCGACGTTCCCGCCCGTTCTCCAGCCGTGGCCGCATCTCCCATGAGCCTCCTTGCCGTTCTCCTCCCGGTCGCCGCGATCCTCCTCCTGGCCTACCGGATCTACGGGGGGATCCTCGCCCGGCTGTTCCGGCTCGATGGCAATGCCACCACTCCGGCAGTGGCCCTCCGCGACGACGTCGACTACGAGCCGATCTCCCCCGGCCTCCTCCTCGGCCAGCACTTCTCGGCGATCGCCGCCGCCGGCCCGATCGTCGGCCCGATCCTCGCCGGGGTCGCCTTCGGCTGGGCCCCGGCGCTCGCCTGGATCCTCCTCGGCAGCATCTTCATCGGCGGCGTCCACGACTTCGCGGCGCTCGTCGCCAGCGTCCGCCACAAGGCCCGCTCGATCGCCGAAGTCGTCCGCGACCACATGAGCCGGCGGAGCTACATCCTCTTTCTGTCGTTCGTGTGGATCGCGCTGGTCTACATCATCGTCGCCTTTACCGACATCACCGCCTCGAGCTTCGTCGGCTCTCAGGTGCTCGAAAACGGCACGTCTGTGTCGGGGGGCGGGATCGCCTCGTCGAGCCTCCTCTATCTCATCCTCCCGCTCGTCATGGGCGCGTGCATGCGATACTTCAAGATGCCGATCTGGCTGGCGACGGCGATCTTTGTGCCGCTGGTCGGGTTTGCGATCTGGGCCGGTCAGCGGATTCCCTTCGATCTCGGCGCCACCCTCGGCACGACCGACGCCAGTGCCCAAAAAATCTGGGGCGTCTTGTTGCTCGCCTACTGCCTCGTGGCAGCGATGGCGCCGATGTGGCTCCTCCTTCAGCCGCGTGGCCACCTCGGCGGCTGCTTTTTGTATGTGGCGCTGTTTGGCGCCGCGATCGGGCTGATCCTTTCCGACAAGCTCGTCGCGGGGGATTCGGAGATCCGCTATCCGGCCTTCACCGCCTGGACGGCAAAGTCGGGGTCGCTCGTGCCGATGCTCTTCATCACGATCGCCTGCGGCGCCTGCTCCGGCTTCCATTCGCTGATCGCCTCCGGCACGACGAGCAAGCAGCTCAAAAGCGAGCTCGACGCCCGGCCGATCGGTTATGGCACGATGCTCCTGGAGGCGCTTGTGGCGACGGTGAGCCTGTGCTGCGTGATGGTGCTCCCGGCGGGCGATCCACGCACCTTGCAGCCGCCGAACTTCGTCTACGCCCTCGGCATGGGCAGGTTTCTCGAGATCCTCGGCATCCCGACGGCCCTCGGGGTCTCGTTCGCGCTGATGGCGTTCACGACCTTCGTCTACGACACGCTCGACGTCTGCACCCGGCTCGGCCGCTACATCATCCAGGAACTCACCGGCCTCTCCGGAAAGGCCGGGGCCTGGCTCGGCACGGGGCTCACGGCCGGTGCCCCGCTGTTCTTTCTCTTGCGCCCCCATCTCGACGCCGCCGGCAATCCCGCACCTGCCTGGAAGACGTTTTGGAATCTTTTTGGTGCGAGCAATCAGCTCCTCGCGGCGCTGACGCTCCTCGGGATCACCGTCTGGCTGTGGCGGACGCGTCGGGAAGTGTGGGTGTGGTATGTGACCGGTCTTCCCACGCTCTTCATGTATGTGATGAGCACCTGGGCGCTTGTGTCCCTGACGCTGCCAAAGTTTCGCACCGACAACGGCTGGACGATTCCTGCCGATCCGGTCCCTTGGGCCGGTGTGGTGCTGCTCGTCCTCGCCGGCGTGATGCTCGTCGAGGCGATCCGCGCGATCCTGGGTAACAGCACGCCGCCGCACGCCTCGGCCGCAGGCCTGCCAGCCGCCGGAGCGGCGGGATGAGCCCGCGCGGCGGGGGAGAGCGCGGGCAGCCGCGTCGCGCGGCGGGCGCTCCAAAGCCGGAAAAGCTCTGCTCGGCGTGTGGCCGGCCGTTTCAGTGGCGGCGGAAGTGGGCCGCCTGCTGGGAGCAGGTGAAGTACTGCAGCGACCGCTGCCGCGCCCGCGCCCGCGGGGCGGGGTGAAAGCCGAGTCACGCGGCGACGCGATGGGGTTGCTCGAGAAGTGTACTTCAGTACACTTTCCGGTCGGGGCTCGATCAGGAGAGCGCGATGGAACCGGGGAATCTCGACGCGGCAGATCCGCACCGGACGGGCGGGTCAGGAGTCTGTAATCCCGCCTCTCCTCCTCTGCCGTCCGGTGGGCCACGGTTGATGGACCGGCTCCATGAAGCGGCCCGGGTTCGTCATCTCGCGAGGAGCACGGAGCGGGCCTACGCCCACTGGGTGCGGCGTTTCATCCTTCACCATGGCAAGCGGCATCCGCTGTCGATGGGGGAAGCGGAGGTCAATGTCTTCCTCACCGATCTGGCTGTGCGGGAAAAGGTCGCGCCATCGACGCAGAATCAGGCGCTCTCCGCGATGCTCTTTCTCTACGACGCCGTTCTCGGCCGGCCGCTCGATCGCCTCGAGGGTGTGGTCCGCGCCCGGCGGACGCCCCGCCTGCCGGCCGTTCTCACCGTTGACGAGGTCGAGCAGGTCCTGTCTGGAATGCACGGGGAGTCGTGGCTGGTGGCGATGCTGCTGTACGGGGCCGGGCTGCGCTTGATGGAGGCGCTGCGGTTGCGTGTGAAGGACGTCGATTTCGTGCGCCGTGAGCTCACGATCCGTCAGGCGAAGGGGGACAAGGACCGCGTCTCGATGCTTCCGGCGGCGCTCGTCGTGCCGCTCTCGGAGCATCTGGCCGCGTGGCGGAAGCGCCATGTGCAGGCGGCCGCGACGGGCATGGATCGGGTGGCACTTCCCGGCGCGCTCGACCGGAAGTATCCCGATGCCGGTCGCACCTGGGCCTGGCAGTGGGTGTTTCCGGCGCCTCGCTGCTACCACGACCGGGAGTCGGGCGGCATGTACCGTCACCACCTTCACGAGACGGTGATCCAGCGCGCGATGCACCAGGCCGTGGCCGCCGCGGGGATCGCGAAGCGGGCCACCTGCCATACGCTGCGCCATTCATTCGCGACGCATCTGCTGCTCGATGGTTATGACATCCGCACCGTGCAGGAGTTGCTCGGCCACAGCGACGTGAAGACGACTCTTGTTTACACGCACGTGCTCAACAGGGGCGGCCGCGGAGTGCGCAGCCCCGCGGACCGGCTGGGCGGCGGGCCCAACACGGCCGATGTGCCAGGACACTGAGACCGTAAACGACCAAGTGGCGGGCGGTAAGCGGAGAGCGGGTCGGGGGCAGGTTCGAGCCGGATCTCATGGGAAGACCTCCCCTGGGCCGAGGTCTCCACGAACGCCAGCCGACGCTCCGCTCGGGGCGAATCGGATCGGCAGGCACCGGAAACCAGCCCGGTGCGAACCGGCACGACCCACTCCCCCGCGGGGGCCTGATATACTGCAATCGGCGCCTGTTATCACCCTTCGTGCAGCGAGCACGATTCGACGGAAGCCCAGAGGACACAGCGGCTTGCGACGCTCCTGAGCGGAATCCGACGGCGCGATAACAGGCGCTGCCGGCAGGATACACAGACCGTAGAAATACAAGTTAGGCCATGAATACCAGAGCCAGAGCAAGGAGTAGTGAGTGAGTACCCACTGCACACGAACGGATGCCAGCGTTGCGGTTGATCGCGAGGGGCGCGACCTCCTTTCCGCGACCATGCGTCGCTACATGGACCACGAGCTGTCCGCGTTCGCTTTCGACGCCGACCTCCAGCGGTTCTATGAAAGCCCTGACCCGACGGTGCGATTCGTGGTGCAAGCCCTCTGGTACCACTACGACGACTGTCGCGATCACGTGGCGATGCTCTCGAAGCCAGAATGGGATTATTTCCAGCGGCTGCTTCTACTTCTAAGCTCGAATCATCAGGTCGAAACCCATGCCGTCCGCCTTTGGTCGTGGACGCAGATTGTTGCCATCGCCTGTCTCGCGGGGTTTGGTTGGTGCGCTTTCCGATTTGGTTGGGGGCCGCAAATCTTGGTGTTCTCGATCCCTTTTGGGGCCATATCGATCGCGATCTCTCTCTGGCGTCGTCCCAGCCGTCCCGTTGATCCATATGAGCCGGTACTGATGCCGTTCGGTAGCTTTGGCGAGTTGGCTGAAGCCCGCATGGCCGTGCCGGGATTCCAAAAGGCGCAATGGCGGCGTGGCACTCCGCCACGCCGCATTCGCTCTAAAATGTCCGAATTTCGCCTTTGGCTTCAGCTCTATGCGTTCTGGCTAATCATGTCGCCCATTCCGCTTCTGATGCAGGCGTTTCCTTCAAAGGAAGTCCGAACGCGGGTGAGGGCGGCCTAACCAAGCGTTGGAGCAGGCTCGCGATAGCGTCCTGCGGTATGGTGAGGTTGTTGGCTGCGAGCTGCTCAACTTTTTCGTTCGGCGGCAAGAATCGCCGTCGGGGGCGAATCCCTCATTGGAGGGTGCGAGGCACCGGGACTATTCGTGGAGATCGGTGATGCGACTGGAAACCGTACTGCGCTGGGTCGCCCGGGCGTGGGGTGTGGCCAGCGCCCTCCTCCTCCTGGCGTTTGCGTTCGGCGGCCGGGAGCACTTCCGTCCGACGGCTGGCGAGGCGGTCGCCCTCCTGCTGTTCCCGGGCGGGGTGGTCGCGGGCTTCCTGTTGGCGTGGCGGCGGGAGGTAGCCGGCGGGCTGGTGACAGTGGGCAGCCTCGCCCTGTTCCACCTGTACGAGTTCGCCGCCAGCGGCCGGTGGTGGCTCGGCCCGTACTTCCTCCTGTTCGCCGCCCCGGGGTTTCTGCACATCGCCGCTGCCCTGCTCGGGGCTCGCCGTGGGCGTCGGCCTGCCGCGGCGGGGGTGGCAGGCGAGGATGCCGAACCAGGCGCTACAGCAGACGGCGGGGGCCGGTAGGTTTTTTCCGGGTGCAGTTCGCCGTGGCCCCCGCCGCTGCTGAGCTGGGTCGTTCGGCCACTCGGATTTGTCCGCAACATGAACAGCACCCACTCAAGACAAAACACAATGAAACCCAGCATTCATACTGTCATCGGCCTTCT
>JBIIQL010000245.1:0-5862 GCA_044342095.1 Pirellulales bacterium | reverse complement strand
CGGGCCGCACGAGCATGTCGATCAGACCGACTATTTCGCCTTCATCGGCCCCGGCGACTTCGAGTTGCTGCTCTGGGACGCCCGCGAGGGGTCGCCGACGTACGGGCTCCACACGCGCACGGTCTGCGGGCAGTCGAATCCCTGCGCCGTGACGATCCCGCCGGGGGTCGTCCACGCCTACCGCAATATCAGCCCCATCCCGGGCTGGGTGTTCAACGGTCCCAACCGGCTCTACGCCGGCCACGGGAAGAAAGAGAAGGTCGACGAGATCCGTCACGAGTCCGACGAGAACTCGCCATTCCGCATTGATGGCGGCCTTCCCCACCGGGCGAGTGCCTGACCCTGCCGACCGATCCCCAGGCTCCCCTTCCGTTCCCTCCCATCCCAGGGTTGCACCATGTCCCCCCCGCGCGACACAGCGTCGAACCACGGCCTCGTCCTTGCCGGCACCGATTCGGCGTCGTCCGGCAGTGCGCCGAGCCAACCACCGCTGAAGGGGATCGTGCTGGCCGGCGGAGCGGGGACGCGGCTCAACCCGATGACGCTGGCAATCTCGAAGCAGCTCCTGCCGATCTACGACAAGCCGATGGTCTACTATCCGCTCTCGGCGCTCATGCTGGCCGGGATCCGCGACATCCTTCTGATCTCGACGCCGCACGACCTCCCCCATTTCCAGCGCCTCCTCGGCGATGGAAGCGGGTTCGGCGTGTCGCTTTCCTACGCCGAGCAGCCGAGGCCTGACGGTCTCGCCCAGGCGTTCGTCATCGGTCGTGAGTTTCTCGGGGGCGCCCGTGCCGCGCTCGTCCTCGGTGACAACATCTTCTACGGCCACGGCTTCCAGGACGTCCTCCGCCGCGCGGCCGACCGTGACGACGGCGCGACAATCTTCGCCTACCCCGTCCGCGATCCGGAGCGGTTCGGCGTCGTCGAGTTTGACGCGTCTGGACGGGCCGTGTCGCTCGAGGAGAAGCCGAAGGAGCCGAAGAGCCATCACGCCGTGCCGGGCCTCTATTTCTACGACGCGCGGGTCTGCGACCTCGCCGCGGCGCTCGCGCCGAGCCCGCGTGGCGAGCTCGAGATCACCGATCTCAACCGCATCTATCTCGAGGAGCAGAGCCTGCGGGTCGAGACGCTCGGCCGCGGCTTCGCCTGGCTCGACACCGGCACCCCCGATTCGCTCATGCAGGCCTCCGGTTTCGTGCAGACGATCCAGGAGCGTCAGGGATTGAAGATCGCCTGCCTGGAGGAGATCGGCTATCGGATGGGCTGGCTGTCGCGGGAGGGCCTCGAGGCCGCCGGCCGGAAGATGAACAACGACTACGGCCGCTACCTCGTGCAGATCGCCGGCGAGGAACTGGCAGGGGAAAGAGCGCATGTCGACGACGGGCACGATCGCGGTTACCGGGTCATCTGGCCAACTGGGGAGGACGCTGTGTCGCCTGCTCGGGCCCAGCGCCGCGGCGCTGCCTAGGAGCAGCCTCGATATCGCCGATCCGGCGGCGGTCCGCGCCGTCATCGGCCGCCTCCGTCCGCGCGCCGTGATCAACTGCGCCGCGTGGACGGCCGTCGACAAGGCCGAGACCGAGCCGGCTGCCTGCCGGGCCGCCAATGAGCATGCCGTCACGGCGCTGGCCGACGCCTGCCGCGACGTCGATGCGCTCCTCGTCCAGATCAGCAGCGACTACGTCTTCGGCGCCGATGCGGCACGGAAGACCCCCTACGCCGAAACCGACGCCACCGGCCCGCTCGGCGAATACGGCGCGAGCAAACTCGCCGGCGAGGTGGCAGCTCGGGCGTGGGAGCGGCATCAGATCGTGCGCACCTGCGGCCTCTACTCGGCGGGGGAGTCGGGGCCGGTCCGCGGGCGGAACTTTGCCGACACGATGCTCGTGCTCGCGCGCGACCGGCCGGAAGTGCGCGTCGTCGCCGATCAGTTCTGCACGCCGAGCTACGTGCCGCACGTCGCCGCGGCGATCGTGGCGCTGCTCGAGGACGGCACGCCGGGGACGTTCCACGCCACGAACGCCGGCGGTGCTTGCTGGCACGAGTTTGCCACCGAGCTTTTTCACCAGGCCGGGCTGCCGACGGTGGTGACGGCGATCACCTCGGCTGAGTATCCGAGCCCCGTCGCTCGCCCACCGTACAGCATCCTCGATACCGCGAAGCTCGCGGGACTCGGGATCACCCTGCCCGATTGGCGGCAGGGGATCGCCGACTATCTCGCGGCGACCTCCCGGTAGATCGCTTCGAAGCGGGAAGCGAAGCCGGGGAGGTCGAAACGTTCCCGGGCGTCGGCGTGGGCGGCCCGGCCCATCGAGGCGACCGCGTCCCGGTCGGCGAGAATCGCGGTGAGGGCCGCGGCGAGGCCGTCGACGTCGCCCGGCTCCACGAGCCGGCCGGTGAGCCCATCGCGGACGATATCGACCAGTCCTCCGGTGCGGCTGGCTACCACCGGCACCCCCTGCATCTGCGCCTCGGCCGCCGCCATGCCGAACGGCTCGGCCCACACGCTCGGCACACAGCTCACCCAGGCCCCGCGCATCCGCATCAACGTGTCGGCATGGGAGAGGTGGCCGGGGAACGAGACCTTCTCTCCCAGGCCGAGGGTGGCGGCGAGTCCGCCCAGGGACACTGCCTCCGGGCCCGCGCCGACCATCACGAGCTTCGCCTCCGGGATCCGCGCGGCAACGATCCGGAAGGCGCGGAGGAGAACGTCAAACCCCTTCTCCGGCACGAGCCGGCCGGCGGTGACGATGGTGGGAATCGCCGCGAAATCCTGCCGTGGCTCGACCACGGCGGTGCCGGGGGGAACGACCGTCGCGCCGCGGAGGTAGGGGGCGCCGTAGGTATCGAGGCTCTCCGCCACGGCCTGACTGATGGCCGTGACGCGGCGGAAGGCTCCGCCCCACGTCCGGTCGAAGCGTGCTTGGAGCATGAGGAGCGGCCAGGCCTGCGCCGACAGGCATCCCGAACGCAGGCAAGCGGTGCCGACGTTCGCCTCGCAGGGTTTTCCATCGGGGCGGCGGCGGGTGCCGAGGGGGCAGACCGCCCGGTACCACTGCGCGTAGTAGACGCTCGGCGTCCCGCGGAGCGCGCGGAGGATCATCGGCGAGAGTTGCGTGAGGTAAAGATTGACGTGGACGACGTCGGGGCGGAAGTCGGCGAGGATCCGCTCGAGCGCCCGCTCGGCCCAGGGGTTGGCGCACTGGAGGGGGGTTCGCAGGGGGCCGGTCGTGCCGTAGCAGGTGGCGTCGGCGAGATTCGGGAGCCCGGCGACGGCCGCCGTCGATGCAAACAGCCGGGCGTCGTGGCCACGGCGGAGCAGTTCGTCACGCAGCGAGAGGACGATGCACTCGGCGCCCCCCGCCGGCACGCCGTAATCGTTGACCAAGAGGATCTTCATGGTGACCGGAGGCCGAAGTGGCCCAGCAGCTTGCGGCTCCGGTGCCCGAGTCGGGCGAGGAGACCGTCCGCCTTGGGCTCGGCGACAGCCCGTTCGGCGACGGCGATCTCCCGGAGCCGATCGACGGCGTCGGCCACGGCACGGGGATCTTTTCCGGCCAGGCTGCCAGCGGCGCAGCCGGTGCGCCGGGCGAGCCAGTCGAGCGACTCTCGTGAGAAGTCGAGGAGGTCTTCCTCACAGCGAATCGACGGCCCTCCGTCGTCGTCCAAGCCATCGCGGAGCGTCTCCCCGACTCGCGCCTCGAGCCAGTCGAGGTGGATTCCCTGCTCGCGGATCACCGGTTCGAGGAGGAGCGGATGGAAGCGGAATCTCGGCCCGTCGATCTCGCCGAGGGCCGCGATTAGGGCGGCGTTTTGTTCGATCGATCGGCGGCCCGACGGAGATGCGGGGAAGAATTGCCGATAGGCAAAGAGCAGACGGACGGCTGGCAGGGAGAGTGACCGGTTGGCCTCCCGATCGACGACCGGTGGCCGGTTGATTCCCAGCCGTTGGCAGAAGTCTGCCACGACACACCGGTCAGGAAACGAGTGCCGGTCGTACTTCCAAAGGAGGACGTTGTCTCGTCCGAACACCTTGTCGAGGGTGGCGATCTGCGAGCGTGGGCCATCGCCGAGTCCCTTGAAGAACTCGTTGAAAGATGCCTGACGGTGCTTGACTCTCTCGACAAACGAGCTTTCGACGGACTCCCGACGGGGGCGGATGTAGCCGACGGCCCGGGAGCTGAGATGGCGATCCTCGAGAAACCTGCGGAGCCGCTGCACGCCGCTTCCGCGGAGAAATCCCAGGCTCTCGCTGGAGAGGAGGAAGGTCCTTCCGGCGAGGGCGGTGATCTCGTCGTCGAGGCGGCCGAGCAACGTGCCACGTTCCTGGAGAAGCATCTCGGCTGAAAGGCCCTCCGCCACATGGGTGTGGTACTCCTCCGGCCGGTCGCTGAAGGCGGTGGCCATGGCGCGGCTGTGATTGCCGTGGTCGTGGATCGGACCCTGGAAGTGGGAGTAGACGAAGCGGGGATCGGCCAGGTGCTCCGACAGCGCCCGTTGGATGGCGGTCGAGCCGGTCTTCGGGAAGCCGTAATGGAGAATGCAGTCGGGCATCGGGGAGCCGAAGGCGCGGGGTGAGGCTTGGCAGGCCATCATATAAGCGACAGCGAGGGGGTGGTCCCGTGCCCTCTCTCCGCGGGCTAGAATGCGATCAGGCATCCCGCCGCGATCGTCGTCCTTGTTCGCCAGCCATTGCTTTCCGACGGTGCCGTCGATGTCACTCCCCACCGTCGATTTCCTCGGCATCGGTGCCCAGCGGGCCGGCACCACCTGGCTCTATCGCTGTCTGCGTCGGCATCCGCAGCTGTACGTCCATCCGATGAAGGAGCTCCATTATTTCAGTCGCCTCGCCGGCGTTGCACCGCGGTTCACGGAGGTCAGGAGCGTGTGGTCCGGGCTCGTCGGCCGGGGGACGGCCGAGCGGGCTTGGCGAAGGAACATCGGCTGGTCGATCCGGCAGATCCTTCGCGGTGGGCCGTCGATGGCGACCGGAAGGGAATTGGTGAAGGCCGCGTCGTTCTATCGCCCGGGGCCGAAGGACGACGCCTGCTACCGGCGGCAATTCGCCCCCGCCGGGGATCGGCTCAAGGGGGAGATCACCCCCGCCTACGCCCTCCTCGATGACGCCGGTGTCCGCCATGTCACCCGCCTGTTTCCGGACGTGAAGGTGATCTTCATCCTCCGCGAACCGCTGTCGCGGATGCTCTCCCAATTTAAGATGGCGTCGCAGCAGTCCCGTCGTCTCGGCCTCCCGCCCCAGGTCGACCCGTCGAGATTTTTCGCCTCGGCCCCGGTCACCGCGCGCAACGATTACCTCCGCACGATCGACACCTGGGGGATGCACGTGCCAAAGGAGCAGTTCTTCATCGGCTGGTATGACGACACCCTCGCCGATCCGGAGGGGATGCTGCGGCGCGTGATGACCTTTCTCGGCGTCGATCCCGAGGAGCCGCGGGTGCTCGCGGAGGCGAGGAGGAGGGATCACCATCCCGGGGGAGTGAAGCCGGTGGTGCCGCCGGAGGTGCTGCGCGAGGTGGCCCGGGCGTCGCGGCCGGGGATCGCTGCCCTGGCCGAGCGGTTCGGAGGGCATGCCATCGGCTGGCTCGATCGCTGCGACGCGGTCCTCGCCGGGGGGGATGCCGATGGCTGATCGACGCTCTGGCCGACCGGACGCTTCTGAGCCGCCCGCCGCGAGCGCGGCGGGCGACCCGGGCTTGGCGGGCGACCCGGGCGTGGCGGGTGACCCGGGCTTGGCGGGTGGCCCGGGCGTGGCGTTCGCCGGGGCGCCTGTGAAGCTGCATGCGGCGACCAGCCGGCTCCGCGATCCGAATCGCTTTCTCCGCGAATGGGCCAGGGATG
>JBIIQL010000244.1:0-5875 GCA_044342095.1 Pirellulales bacterium | reverse complement strand
CGCCGGCGAGGTGGTGGGGATCAACACGGCGATCGCCTCCAACAATGGCGGCTACCAGGGTATCGGCTTCGCGATCCCGATCAACCTCGCCAAGTGGGTCGGCGGTCAACTCGTCGCCAAGGGGCGCGTCCAGCGTGGCTACCTCGGCGTTCAGATCGGCGCCCTCTCGAGCGAGATGGCCTCGAAGCTCGGCGTCAAGGATCGCAAGGGTGTGCTCGTCAACGACGTCGTCGCCGGCTCGCCGGCCGCCGAGGCCGGGGTCGAGGAGCTCGACGTGATCACGAGCTTCGACGGTCAGCCGGTCGATGGGCCGCGGACGCTCCAGGAGGTCGTCGAGCGGTCCGACTTCGACAAACCCCACCGGGTGACCGTGCTCCGGGAAGGGAAGAAGTCCGATCTCGAGATCGCTGTCAGGCCACTCCCCGACAAGCTCGGCGCCGCAGCGCCGCGGAGGGCCGAGCGGGAGGAGATCGACGCCGAGACCTACTATTCCAAGACCCTCGGCCTCGAGGTTCGTAACAAGGACGCCGAGCGCGGCGGGGAAGCCGATCCCTACGAGGGCTTCGAGGGGGTCGTCGTCGAACGCGTCGACGACCAGGGGCTCGCCGACGAGGCGGGGATCGGCCCCTCGATGCTGATCCGCAAGGTGGGGCGGAAGCCGGTGTCGACGATCACCGAGTTCGCCGATGCCGTCGAGCAGGAATCCCTCGAAGACGGCGTCATGCTCCAGGTGCGGACGAGCCGGGGCAACTCGGTGATTCTCCTCAAGAAGAACTGACCGGCGACTCGCCAGCCGGAAACCCACAGGGCCGGCCCCGCACCCCGGGGCCGGTCCTTTTTTTGTTATCCTCGATCCTTTGATTCCTTTCTCAGCCTCCACCGGGAAGCTCCATGGCCACGCTCGGCGTCAACATCGACCATGTCGCCACGATCCGCCAGGCCCGCCGCACCGTCGAGCCCGACCCGGTGTGGGCGGCGGCGCTCGCCGAGCTCGGCGGGGCCGACGCGATCACCGTCCATCTCCGTGAAGACCGCCGCCACATCCAGGATCGCGACCTCGAAGTGCTCAAGCGCACCGTCCAGGTGAAGCTCAACCTCGAAGGGGCGATCGCCCCGGCGATGGTCGCCATCGCCTGCCACGTGAAGCCCGATCAGGTGACGCTCGTCCCGGAGCGCCGCGAGGAGATCACGACCGAGGGGGGCCTCGATGTCATCGCTCACCGGTCCGCCACGACCGAGGCGGTGCGCCGGCTCCACGACGCGGGAATCGCCGTCTCGCTGTTCATCGATCCCTCCCCGCGGCAGATCGACGTCGCCGTCGCCCTCGGGGTTGCGGCCGTCGAACTCCACACCGGCACGTACGCCAACGCCACGACCGCAGCCGGGCAGCGCGAGACCCTCGCCGAACTCGCCCGCGGCGGAGCCCACGCCCGCGCCGCCGGCCTCACGCTCAACGCCGGTCACGGGCTCACCTATCGCAACGTCGTCCCCGTCGCCCGCATTGACGGCATGCACGAGCTCAACATCGGCCACTCGATCGTCGCCCGGGCCGTCCTCGTCGGCTTCAGCCAAGCGGTGCGGGAAATGAAGGCCCTCATCGCCGCCCCCCCCTCCGTCTGAAGGGCCAGAGGGCACGAAGCCCCGTCGGCAATCTCCACCAAGCCTTCCCATCTTCCGAGTGAAGGTGCCGTCGCCGGTCAAACCGGGGCGAAATCGCCCTCGGACGGCCGTCGGGGTTTCCGGTCAGGCCCGATTCTGGTCTGCTCTCGCCCGAGCAGGGGCATCCGCGATGCAGGGAAGGGCTTGGAAACCGAAGCCCGTCCCGCCACCTGCCAGGCCCCGTCCGATGGAGCGTGCCATGCCGCCGGTGACGACCGCCCCCCCTGCCCCCCTCCACTCCGCCCGGAGTCATGACGAGGGACGCGACGATCCGGCCCGCGATCAGGCCGCGCCGCAGTGGGTCAGCGAAGTGCGGCATGCCCTGCGGACGGCGAGCGACGATCCCTTTCGGGTGAAGCCGTGGCGCTACTGGGCGGACTTCCTCCTCTCGATCGTCTGCGCCTATTCGGCGGCGACGATTTATCTCATGGCGCCGCTCGGCTCATGGCCCCAGCTGATCGCCTTCCCGATCGCCGCCTTCTGGCTCTACCGGCTCGGCTCGCTCGTCCACGAAGTCTGCCACCTCGGCTCCCACGAGATGCGCGTCTTCAAAGTGGCCTGGAACGTCCTCGTCGGCACCTTCACGCTCACCCCGTCGCCGTTCTTCACCCGGCAGCACCGCGACCACCACAGCATGAAGATGTACGGGACGCCCGAAGATCCCGAGTACGTCGCCAACGTCATGGAAGGGGGCAACCTGAGGAGCTTCGTCGGCTATGCGGCCTACATGCTCGTCTTCCCGCTGCTCGTCTTCCTCCGTTTCCTCCTCGCCCCCCTCTCCTTCCTCCACCCGCGGCTCCGTGAGCTCGTCCTCGAGCGGGCCAGCTCCCTGACGTTGAACACGCGCTACCGCCGCCGCCTCACCCCCATCGACCGCCGCGCGATCCTCGGCGTCGAGGTGCTCTGCTTCCTCAGAGCGGCGGCGATTCCGGCAACGATCGCCCTCGGGCTCGCGCCAATGAGCCGGATCCCGCTCCTCTATGCGCTCGCCCTGGCGACGTTCTTCATGAACCAGATGCGGCAACTGGCCGACCACCACTTCGAAGGGGATGGGTCGCCGGTCTCCGTCGAGGACCACATCCTCGACTCCTGCAACTTCACCGGGAAGGATCCGCTCACGCTTCTCTTCTTCCCGTTCGCGATCCGCTTCCACGCCCTCCACCACCTCTTCCCCTCGCTCCCCTACCACAACCTCGAGGCCGCGCACCGCCATCTTGCGCGGACGCTCCCCGCCGACAATCCCTACCTGGGTCTCGACCAGCCGGGCTGGTGGTCGGTGGCGAAGCGGACGGTGTGGGGCCCGGCGGCCGTGACGACCGGCTAGCGAGCTTGGTCGGAAAGAGTCAGCTCGGGTGGGAGCGGCGCCGCGAGGCCCACCACTCCCACGCCAGCGGCAGCACCGAGACGAGGACGATCCCGATCACGACCAACTCGAAGTGCTTCTTGACGGCCTCGATGTTGCCGAAGAAGTATCCGGCCACCGTGCAGAGCACGACCCACAGAAGGCCGCCGACGACGTTGAACCACAAGAACGTCGGGTAGTGCATCTTCCCGACGCCGGCGACGAACGGGGCGAACGTCCGCACGATCGGCACGAAGCGGGCAAGGACGATCGTCTTGCCCCCGTGGCGGTCGTAGAAGGCCTGCGTCTTCTCGAGGTGCTCGTGCTTGAGAAACCACGTATTGAGGGAGAAGGCGCGGGGACCGATCCATCGGCCCAGGAAATAATTGATCGTGTCGCCGAGGATCGCGGCGATCGAGAGGAGCACCAGGAGCGTGACCAGGCCGAGATCGTCGGGATAGAGCGCCGCCATCGCGCCGGCGGCGAAGAGGAGCGAATCGCCCGGGAGGAAGGGCATCACGACGAGGCCCGTCTCGCAGAGGATGATCGCGAACAGGAGGACGTAGGTCCACGGCCCCCAGGCGTCGAGGAGGGCGTGGAGATGGTCGTCGACGTGGAGGAAGACGTCGAGGATCGACTTGATCGCGTCCATTCGCGGTGGTTCTCGAGCTACGGGGATGATCGAGGGACGAGCGGCCCCTCCTGACCCGGCACCCTACGAGATTCTCCCGACCGTCGCCAAGCCAAGCCTCTCAAGGCCGTGGACGACGTCGCGAATGCCCGAGCTCCGGTATCACAGGCCGAGAATCGCTCCTGTCACCCCGGGCCGGGCTTCTTTTTCTTCCAGGCCTTCTTCTTGGCGAAAGGCTTCTTTCCCCACGGGGCCCGCGGCGGTCCATCCCCACCCCCGGCTACCGGGCCGAACTTCCGCGACGGCTTTCCGGGCGGACGGGGCCCATCGTCCCCTCCGGAGTAACCGCCGGTCGGCACGCCGCCGTCGCCCCCGCGCGGCGGATAGGGACCCCCAGGGCCCGGCTTCTTGCCATAGGGGCGCTTCGCGAACGGCCGCTTCCCACCGGGGCCGTTGCCAAAGGGACGTCCCGGCGGCGGGCGGTGCGACGGCGCGTCGAGTGGCTCCTCGCGGTCATCCGCCGGGGGCGGCACCGGCGCGTAACAAGCGACAAGCGCCGCGGCGATCGCCTCGGGGGCATGCCCTTCCTTGACGAGTTGCTCGACGACCGACGATGACGGCGGCCCACCCGGCGCCACCAGCGCCTCGCGGACCCGATCGATCACTACCGCCGTCCGCTTGGCGGCCACGTCGCGGACCGATGGCACCGGTTCGCGGCGGACGCGGATCCCGAGGGCCCGCTCGATCTGCCCGAGCCGGTATCCGGCGCCGCCGGAGACGAGCGTCACGGCGAGGCCGTTCCGCCCGGCGCGACCCGTGCGCCCAATCCGATGGAGATAATCCTCGGCGTCGATGGGGAGGTCGTAATTGACGACGAGGGCGAGGTCGTGGACGTCGATCCCGCGGGCGGCGACGTCGGTGGCAACGAGCCAGCGGAAGGCCCCGCGTTTGAAGCCTTCCATGACGCGGGTCCGTTGCGGCTGGGCCATGCCGCCGTGAAGCCGCTCGGCGGCACAGCCACGGTCGAGGAGCCAATCGGCGAGTTCGTCGACCATTCGCTGCGTGTTGCAGAACACGAGGCCGCTGCGTGGATCGTGGAAATCGATGAGCCGGCCGAGCGCGGCCGACTTGGCGTGGTGGCGGACCTCGTGGAACACCTGATCGACCGCCGGCGGGCCGGCATCACGAGCCCGCTCGACGCGGATCTCACGGGGGGAGCGGGCATGGTGCTCGACGAGCCCGCGGATCGCCGGCGGGAAGGTGGCGGAAAAGAAAACCGTCTGGCGTTCGGGGGACGCAGCGGCGAGGAGCTTCTCGAGATCCTCGCTGAAGCCCATGTCGAGCATCCGATCGGCCTCGTCGAGGACGAGGACCTTGATCGCGGAGAGGTCGAGGCTGCCGCGACCGAGGAGATCGACGAGCCTTCCCGGCGTGCCGACGACGACCTGCGCGCCCCGCCCGAGATCGGCGAACTGCCGATCGTAGGAGGCTCCGCCGTAGACCGTCACGGTCCGGATCCCCTTCTTGAACGAGGCGAGCTTCTCGGATTCCGCCGCGACCTGCGTCGCCAGTTCCCGCGTCGGGACGAGGATCAGCACCTGCGTCTTCTTCGAGGCAGGATCGACGCGCTCGATCGCAGGGATGCAAAACGCCGCCGTCTTCCCGGAGCCGGTCTGCGACTGGCCGACGATGTCGGAGCCGCCGAGAAGCGCCGGGATGGCGCGGGCCTGAATCGGGGAAGGGACGAGCCAGCCGAGCTTCTCGACTGCGCGGACGAGTTCCGGGGAGAGGCCGAGCGAAGCGAACGTCAGGGCCGAAGCGCCGTCCGCGGGCTCCGCGGCGACGGGGGGATCGATGGTCAAGAGGCGGGCCGTTCGTTGATGGGCAGAGCCGTGGTCGGCAGGCGGGGCCGTGGTCGGTGTGATTGCAGGCGGAAGATCGAGTGTACCAGCGATCGCCCCGCGCTGCTCATCTGGCTGCATGGAGGATCATCAACCCGATCCCCAGAAACGCACTCACCCCGAGCGCCGACACGAGCGCCCCCGGCCAGGACGGCCGCCAGGGATGGGCCACGAGCATCGCCAGCGGGACGACCCGGAGGAGGAGATGCTCCCCCTTCCAGCCGACCGGCTTGACGATCCCGAGGATGAATCCGGCGAGCGTTTGCGGGCTCGCGCCGGTGAGCCCCACAAGACCCGCCAGACCGAGGACCGCCATCGCGACAACAGCCGCCGCCCCCCAAG
>JBIIQL010000243.1:0-5893 GCA_044342095.1 Pirellulales bacterium | reverse complement strand
CCTGAATGCCCCCGGCAGTGGCGCAGGCTCCGATCGTGACGAGCGTCCGGCATTCGCGGCGGACCGACTTGATCCGCTCGACATCGTGCGCCGTTGTCACCGAGCCCTCGACGAAGCCGATGTCGTAGGGGCCGGGCTCGACGGCCCGGTTCGCCTCGAGGAAATGGACGAACTCGACCTTCGAAAGCAGCTCGGGATGCTTGCCGATCGCGGCGAGAAACTGGAGTTGGCAGCCGTCGCAGGAGGAAAACTTGTAGACCGCCACGCGCAGCCGGCGAGCGCCGGCCGGTGAGGCTGCGGAAGTCTCGACGGGATGGGAATGGCTCATCGTGAAAACCCAGCTGAAACATCCAAGCAGCAACGGTCATCCTTACAGGCAGCGCACGCCGAGCAGCTTCTCGATCCGGTCGTATCGGAACACTGGCCCGTCGAGGCAGACAAAAAAGGGCCCGAACTGGCACAGCCCGCACTGGCCGACGGCGCAGCTCATGTTCCGCTCGAGCGACACCCACACGGTTTCCGGGCCGAGACCGCGCTTCATCGCCCCCTTGGCCACGCCCGCCATCATCGGATCAGGGCCGCAGCAGAGGATCCCGCTCTTCCCCGGCGCGATCAGAAGCTTCGCGAGGAGATCGGTGACGAGCCCCACGCCCCCCGTCCAGCCTGCCTCCGGGGCATCGACCGTGCATTCGACGTCGATCCCCGCCCGCCGCCAGGCAGCGTATTCGCCCGGATAGAGGAGCCCCGACGGCGTCTTCGCGCCATGGAGAATCGCCACCCGACCAAACCGGTCGCGCCGGCGGGCGATGTCGAGGATCGCCGCCCGCTGTGAGGCGAGGCCGAGGCCGCCAGCGACGACGATCACATCGCCGCCGGAGAGCTCCCCGAGCGGCCAGGGCTGGCCGTAGGGCCCGCGGAGGAAGATCTGCTCGCCGACGAGAAGCCTCCCGAGTGCCTGGGTCACATTCCCCACCGCCCGAACGGTGTGGGTGAGAAGCTCTGGACATGCCGGATCGGAGCTGATCGAGATCGCCGCCTCCCCGATCCCGGGGAGATAGAGCATGTTGAACTGCCCCGGCGCGAAAGCGTAGCGCGTGCGGACGGCCGCGTCGACGATCCGCAGGTCGTAGCTGCGGACGCCGGGAGTTTCCTCGCGGATATCGATGATCTCTGCCGCATGGGTCTGCCACGGGTCGGCCGAGAGCGTGGTCGGACCGGGGCGGCCGACGGTCAGGTGGGAGGCATTCACGGCGCGCCCCCGGCTGACGGGGCAGGGGTCGCCCGGATCGCGGCCACTTCCGCGGTCAGATCGATCCCCACCGGGCACCAGGTGATGCAGCGGCCGCAGCCGGTGCAGCCGGAGGTGTCGAATTGGTCGATCCATCCGGCGAGCTTGTGGGTCAGCCACTGCCGATACCGTGAGGCGGTCGTATGCCGCACGCTCGTGCCGTGCATCCGGGCATGGTCGAGCGAGAAACAGCTTGCCCAGTGGCGCTCGCGCGTCACCCCGTCGCCGGAGAGGTCAGCCACCTCCGTGACACTCGCGCAGAAGCAGGTGGGGCAGACGAGCGTGCAATTGGTGCAGGAGAGGCAGCGATCCGCCACTTCGAGCCAGCGCGGATGGTCGAGATTCGAGTAAAGAAGGTCGCGGATGTTTGCCATCTCGAGGCTGCGGCCGGGTGGGCCACCGTCCTGGCCGCGGGCCCACATCGCCCGTTCGAGGTCGACAGGCACTTGCTCGGCGGCGGCCGAGTCCTCAGGGCTGCAGCGTTCCAGGAGATCGGCCGCGAGCACCTCAAGCACCGCCGCCCCGCGCTTTGAGCCGATCAGGCAGGCATACCGGCGCGGTCCCGCGGGCGCAGCCTGGCCATCGGCCGGGCCTGGGCCAGGCGCGGGAAACGTCAGATCGGTGAGGGTCAGATCGGCACTTCGGCCGGCCGTCGCGGAACAGGCGGCGGGACCCGATCCGGTCGAATGGCAAAAGCAGGTGGCGGCGGCCCGGCGGCAGTCGACGGCCACGAGAAAGAGCCCCTCGCGGCGGCGCTGATAGGCCGGGTCGATCGCCCCACCATCTCCCGAGGCACCACGGAGGAAGACCCGATCCTGGATCGCAAGCGCCGCCAGGTCACATCCCCGCACCCCGATCACCGCCAGTGGCTTCTCCGCAGCCAAGGGGGCACATTCCTGCCACACTCCATCCACCCGCTCGAACCTGGCGATCGGCTCCCGTGGCGGGAAGAGAAAGTTTTTCAGCGAATGGGGGCCGACGACATGATCGAACGGCCCGGCCGAGTCATCCCGGTGGAGCCGGTAGTGCCCCCCCTCCTGCTCGTCGATCCAGCCAAAGGGGAGATCGTCGGCGGAGGCGAGATCGCGGAGCACGACCGCCCCGTCAGCGACCGTCGGCCCGATGACGCGGTGGTCGATGGCGAGGATCTCGATGAGCCGGCGAAGCCCCTCGGGCTCGAGGATCACCCGGTCACCAATCGATCGAACAGGGGTGGACAAGGGTGGCAAGACTCCCGACGGAAAACGACCCGCATCATTCTACCCACTTCGGCCAGCCCGCTGACCGAGGAACGCGACGCGTCAGAGGAGAAACCGCTTCAGACTTTTGAGCTTCTCGACCAGTTCGCCGCGGAAATCGGGATGAGCGACGGAGACGAGGAGCCGGCCGCGCTCGGCGAGCGTCTTCCCGTGGAGGTTTACCGCGCCGTGCTCCGTCACCACCCAGTGGACATGCCCGCGCGTCGTGACGACGCCGGCGCCGCTGTTGAGCTCCGGGACGATCCGCGAGACTTTCCCGCCGGCCGCCGTCGACGGGAGGGCAATGATCGGCTTGCCCCCGCGGCTCATCGCGGCGCCACGCATGAAATCCATCTGGCCGCCGATCCCGGAGTGGATCCGATGGCCGATCGAGTCAGCGCACACCTGTCCGGTGAGATCGACCTGGATCGCCGAGTTGATCGCCGTCATTCGGTCGATCTTGCGGATCGCGAGGGTGTCGTTGGTCCGGTCGCAGGGGTGGAACTCGACCAGGGCATTGTCGTCGACGAAGTCGTAGAGCGCGCGAGTCCCGGAGACGAAGCTCGTCACGATTCGGCCCGGATGGATCGCCTTGGCCCGGTTGGTGATCACCCCCGCCTCGACCAGCGGCACGACGTTGTCGGAGAACATCTCGGTGTGGATGCCAAGATCCTGCCGGTCGATGAGGCGGCGAAGGACGGCATCGGGAATCGCCCCGATCCCGAGCTGGAGGCAGGCCCGGTCTTCGACGAGGGCCGCGACGTGCAGCCCGATCGCGTCGGTGACCGCGGCATCGCCGGCGGCGTGCTCCCGCGTTGGAAGCTCGCGGTCGGTCGTGCAGAAGGCCGCAAGCGACGACAGCGCCACCGATGAATGACCGTGCGTCCGCGGCATCTGCTCGTTGATCTCGGCGAGCACAAGCGCACCCGAATCGGCCGCGGCCCGCGCCGCATCGACGCTTGTCCCGAGCGTGCACTGTCCATGCCGATCGGGAGGGGAGAGTTGGAGGAGCGCCGCATCGAGGCGCACCTGTCCACTCGTGAACAGCGACGGGATGTCGGAGAGAAAGATCGGCACGAAGTCGGCCGTCCCCCGGTCGACGGCGCCCCGCAGGCTTCCCCCGGTGAACAGCGACACCGAACGGAATCTCCCCCCGCATCCGTCGGCCGCGAACGGCACGTGCCCCTCGAGGTGGAGGTGCCAGAGGCGGACATCGACCAGATCGCTCCGCCGGCAGAGGGCCTCGAGGAGCGTCGTCGGCGTCGCCGCCGCGCCATGGACGAAGACATTCATGCCGCTTTTGACTCGGGCGACGACGGCTTCGGCCGAAGCAGCGCTGTTTCGCCAGTCGGTCGTCGTTCGCTCGTTCACGTGGGCTTCTCCATGTCGGAAAGGGATCGCAGCCGGGCGGCGAGGTCGGCGAGGAACCGGGCCGCGGCGCCCATCTCCTCGGCCCCGAGGCGGCAATGGAGCGGGGCAGGAGCGCCGGTGCAGGGGACCAGCTCCGCCGGTTGCATTGGCTCGCGGGCGGCCAGCTGAGCGCGGAGAATCTCGGGCGTGGCATCGGACGGATCGCGCCCTTCGGCGGCCCGGGCGGCCACCCGGGCGCGGAGAATGTCGGCCGGGAGATCGATCTCGAGCCAGACAAGTCTCGTGCCGGTGTCGCGCGCCACCGCCGCGAGGAGCTCGCGCTGAGCGCGTGCGTTGCAGGTGGCATCAACGACGACACTCGCTCCCGCTTCGAGCAATCCGCGCGCGAGCGTCGCCAGACGCTCGTAGACTCGCCTTGTCGTCTCGGCCGCATAGAGGGCCCGGGCCGCGTCGTCGTCGCCAGGCCGTGCGGTTGCCGCCATCGAGAACAGCCGCTTCCGCTCGACATCGCTCCGCAGCCGCACGGCGGCGAACTGCCCGACACACTCGGCGGCGAGCGTCGTCTTCCCCGACCCCGACACGCCGGTCGTCACGAGGAGGAGCGGGGCCACCGGGGCCGCCAACCGCTCCGCGAGGTCGAGATAGCGGTCGCACTCGCGCCGGGCGACGGCTGCGGCGTCCGCGGGACAATCGGCCTGTGCCGAGCGGATCGCCGCCACGGCGGCGCGGACAACGGCCCGGGCGACGCGGTGAACGGGGAGCACCGTCGCGCTCGTCCGGTCGTCGGCGGCCTCCATCCAGGCGCTGGTCACCTGGGCGGCCAGATCGGGCCGCCCCCGACTCTCCAGATCCATCGACAGGAAGGCGATGTCGCTGGCGACGTCGATCCAGCGCAAGTTGGGATTGAACTCGATCGAGTCGAAGGCGACAGGATGGCCGTCGAGGAGGACGAGATTGGCGAGGTGGAGATCGCCGTGGCACTCGCGGATCCGCCCGGCGTCGATCCTCGCTTCGAAGGCGGCGTGGTCGCGGGCCAGTTTTCCCTCGAGCCAGGCCTCGATCCAATCGGCCCGGTGGGCGGCGTCGGGGCGGTGGCGGCGGATCTCGTCGAGATTCATCCGGAACACCGCGCGGAGCCGTTGCGGGGTGCCGTGGCCACTCTCCGCAGGGGCGACGGCCTGCCCGGCCTGCACGTGGGCGATCGCCTCGCCGAGTTCCCGGCAGGCGGCGGCATCGATCCGGCCGGCCTCGAAGCGGGCGTCGAGCCGATTGGCTTCGTCAAATTGGACGAGCTTCACCGCCCACTCGATCGGCTCGCCAGCGCCGTCGACATGGGGCGCCTCGGGCGAGCCGGTGATCGGCACCGCTTCCAGGTAGAGCCCCGGCGCGAAGCGGCGATTGAGGCGGATCTCCTCGGCGCAGAAATGCTTGCGCCGGTCGAGCGTGGAGAAGTCGAGGAACTCGAGCTTGCACGGCTTCTTCACCTTGTAGGCGAACGGCCCGGTGAGAAACACAGACGAGATGTGGGTCTCGATGAGCTTGATGGGGCCGACCGGATGGGGATAGGCCGCCGGCTCGAGAAGCTTCTCGATCAGGGTAGGTCTTCCGGACACCCCAGACATCAAAAGACCTCACGCTGGCGGGGAAGGGAAGGCGGGGCGGCGAGGTCGAGCTCGAGGAGCGTAGATTCGGTCACTCTGCCCCGGAATCAGCGGGAGGCGTGGCGGTCTCCTGGTAGAAGACCTCCAGCCACTTGCCGTCGCGGCGGACGTAGAGCGACGACGATTCGACCCCGCTCGTCGAGAGCGCCTTTCCCTTGTGCACCCCCTCGAAGCTGGCCCGGTAGAGAACCATCACGGCGTTCTCGTTGATCCGCAGCAGACTCACGTCCCCCATGGTGTATTTGACGAGGTGGAAGTCGTCCATGTTCCGGATGAACTCCTCCCGGCCGGCGACGGTGCCATCGGCGAAGAAGCCCTTGAACTCCGGCGCCATG
>JBIIQL010000242.1:0-5896 GCA_044342095.1 Pirellulales bacterium | reverse complement strand
AGCGTCTCCGGCGGAAGGGAGGGTAATCGCCGCGATGATACGCCGTTCGGGCCCTCGGCTGCGTGAATCGACGAGCCCGCGAACCGGCTCGGGGCGAGGAAACCGATCGGCTGCGACGTCGAGCCGTCGAGGGCGAGGTCGGCGAGGATCGAGCCGACGACGCTTGCGAACTTGAAGCCGTGACCTGAAAAACCGGCCGCGATCGCCACGCGGGACTGCTCCGGATGAAGCCCGAGGAGGAAGTGGGCGTCGGGGGTCATCGTGTAGAGGCAGGCGGCATGGTGGACGAGATCGCTGCCGAGAGTCGGGAGCCGCGCCTGCGCCACCGCCGCCACGCGCGCAGCCTCGGCCCGGTCGAGTGAGCGATCGAGCGTTAGCGGATCGGCGACGGGGGTGCCGCCGGTGTGCTCGGCGATCTTCACGCCTTGCTCGTCGAGTACCGGAAAACCGTAGTAGAAGCCAGCGGGGGTGTCGAACGCGAAGCAGGGGAGGCCGGCTCCTGGTTCGGGGCCGGCCGCGAACGCCGCCCGGTGCTCCACCGGAGGGCGATACCAGCAGAGCGTTTTCTTGAGCACCTCGAGCTTCACCGACGGGATCTCGAGGAGGTCGGCCGCCCACGCGCCGGGCGCGATCACGAGCCGATCGGCGTGGAACGTACCCTGGTCGGTGTCGACCGTGACGCCGCTCGGCCCGGCATGCCAGCCGTGGATGGTAACGCCCTCCACGAAGCGGGCGCCGTGGCGCCTGGCGACCTCGGCGTGGGCCCGAACGCATTCCTCCACGAGAAGGTAGCCGGCCACCGGTTCCCAGACGGCGACCCAGTCGTCGTCGAGCGCGAAGGCCGGCCAGCGGCGCGTGGCCTCGCGGGCCGAGAGCCGCTCGATCGGGATGTGATGGATGGCGGCGGCGTCGAGGGCGCCGGCCACCGCCTCGCCGTGTTCAGCTCCGGCGAGCAGCAGGCCCGGCTGGAAAAGGAGCCTTCTTCCCGTCGCCTCTTCGAGCCCGCGCCACAGCCCGTAGGCCTCGAGGAGCAGCGGCACGTAATCGGGATGCTCGAAGTAGGCCTGGCGGATGAGCCGCGTCTGGCCGTGGGAACTGCCGCGGTCGTGGGGGACCGGGAAGCGATCAAGCCCGATCACCGTCGCACCGCGGGCAGCGAGGTGGGCACAGGCCGCAGTCCCCATCCCGCCGGTACCGAGGACGATCACGTCGGCGGAAGTAGCCGTAGCGGTCGACATGACGGTGCTCCGTGCGGGGACGATCGTCTGCCAACCGCCCCCGGGATCGAGCCCTGCTTACTCGGCGCCGACCGGCTCTGGGGGAGCCTCTTCTTCGTTGGCTGGCTCCGCCGCCGGCTTGTCGGTAGCGGCTGGCTGTGAAGCGGGCGTATCGTCGGGGGCGTGGTCGTGTCCCCCGCCATCCCACAGCGACGCTCCGACGAACATCCATCCCTCCGGCACCGTCTGCATCGTCATTCCGGCCGTGCCGAAGTAGTGGCGGATCGCCTCGAACTCCGGGAGCGTCGTTCCGTCGACGCGTGGCTTCCGTGGCTCCTTCGACTTCTTGTTCCCGAGCGTAGCCCCGGGATTGTCGCGGGCGGTGAGGAGGGCGCTTGCGAGCCGGCCGGCGAGGCTCTTGTTTTCGGGGCCCTTGCCGGCGCGGAGGAGTTCGTAGGTCGGCTGCACCATCTGTTCGGTGCGGGCGAAGGTGCGGAGGGCGACATCGCCGGGGAGGAGACCCTTGAGCTGTTCGACCGCCTCGTTGTAGTCGGCTTCCTCGGCGAACGGCGGGGCCTTCCCTTCGAGCACCTTCTGGAGGATGTCGAGGTGGGAGGCGATGAGGATCTGGCCGTGGGCCACGGCCACGGCCGCATTCGGGAAGGCGGCGTCGTCCGGATCGCCGCCGAGGGCGCCACGAGGCCGGTCGTCGTCCTCGTCGTCGCCGGCCCGGACCCGCGTCGAACGGGCTGACTTCCCCGGCTCGTCGGGCACCGTCTCCCAAATCATGTGGCCGCCGAAGTCGATCTTCCGCGTCTTCGCCTCGGTCGCCATGCTCCGCGCGATCGTCGCGGCGACCGTCTCCGGATCATCGGCCTCGAGCGCAATGAGCATCCGCTCGCAGTCGGGGCCGAAGGGAAGGACATGGTCGCCGGTGATCATGACGGCACCGCCGAGATGGCGGATGAGGTCGTTCTCGACATCGATCTGCGGCCCGTCCGGATCCTCCTTGAGGCTCGAGATCACGTCGTCAAACACCCCCGGCTCGCCGACGATGTCGTCGACGAGCGGTTCGAGGGCCCGGAACACCTTGGGGAGATCCCACTGGAGGCCGAGCCAACTGGCGGCATCCCCCGGCACCCATGGGGCTGGGGCGAGCGACGATGCATTGGGAAACTCGAGGATCCGGGCAGCCTTCTCGTAACGCTCCTTCCCGCCGGCCACGGTCGGCGGCGCGTAGATGAGCGTGTTGTGGCGGAGATCGACGTTCCCCTCGCCGAAGAAGACGGTGCCACCGGCTCCTTTGATGCAGTCGAAGCCGTTGCGGCGGGCCATCTCGACGTAGTCGGTCGGCTTCCGCTTCGAAGCCTTCTTTGGCGCCGGCCGGCTCTTCTGCTGGGCCTGGAAGAGGGCGAGCGGATCGATGAACCAGCGCCCCGTCGCCACACCGGCGGGAACGGTCTCGCCACATTTGCGGGCCACAACCTCGAACGCTTCGAGTGATCCAAGCGAATCCGCACGCGCCTTGCCCAGAGCCGGGAGGAGGGCGGCGACGATGTCGGCATTCGTTCCGGCGACGAGCGCGCCGGGCCGCGAGGCATAGGCGAGCCGGCGCGGGGCGGCGGGCTCGGCTGCCGCCGGTTGGCCCTCACGGGGCGGGAGTGGCGGAAGCTCGAAAGCGGAGATTCCCTCGGGGGCCGTGAGCTTTTTGCCGCCGCGGTCGATCAGCCGCTTGAAGACGACCTCGAGCAGCGCCGGCACGGCATCATCATGGCCGCTCGTATCGACGAGGAGCACTCCGGCGAGCGAGCCATCAGCCTGCTCGACAGCCGCCACCGCTGACTCGCCGCCGCTGATTCCCGAGAGTTCCTTCGGAGTGATGCCGAAACCCATCCGGTCGCCGGCCACGCTCGAACGCTGCTCGTCGAGGGCGTCGTAGAAGTTCTTCATCAACGGTTCGTCAAACAGTTTGCCAAGCGCGGAGCGGTCGAAACGCTCGCGGAGCGCGGCGGCGTCGGGGGCGCTCACCCAGGCCCGGGTCGTGGCCGGGAGAACCTGCTCGCTGGGAGGAAATCCAGCCGCGGCGGTGACCGATGACCAACCGACCGACGAGACGACGGCCAATCCCAAGGCCAATCCCAAGGTCGACGCGAAGGCGCGGAGCACCGGGCCAACGGTCCCATGGCCCAACTCGCCCCACACCACCACCGGCGTCCCTGCCGCTACCATCCGCCTGCATCCTGCCACGTGATCCCTCGCGTGTTCGGTGTCGCCTGCCCCCGTGCCTGCGCCGACGATCCCCCGCGGGACGAAACCGGGCAGGCTTCCCGAGAGGAGCCTTGAAGGGAACCAAAATACCCGCTTCGGACCATTCCGACCACCCGAACAGGCAGCCGGGCAAGAGCCCCGATGCTCGCGACGGCAGACGATGCCCAGGAACTTCTGCGTCGGATTGGCCCTCGTCCGCCACCGTGCGAGCGCCTCAGATGGTGCTGCGGAGAAGAAAATCAGGGTCAGCCCGGGGCGAGTTGTCGCCAAGAGAACGCGTCCTCGAGGTCCCATGACACCGAGAGCACGTCCGACTCTTGGAACATGTCGCCGATGAGCTGGACGCCGATCGGCAAGCCGGAGGGTGAGATCCCGGCCGGGAGACTCGCCGCCGGGAGGCCGACGAGATTGACGACGGCCGTGAAGGCGGCGAGCGTGGCTGCCTGCGCGAAGGCCTCCTCCGGCGTGAGCCCGGACCAGGCTCCGATCCGCGGTGGACCGACAGCGACGGTGGGGGTGAGCCAGAGGTCGGCCGTGCCGAACACCGGCGCAAACCTGGCGATGAGCCGGTCTTCGAGGGCGTCGACTTCCGCACGCCGAAGGCCCCGCGCCCCCTCACGGAGCCAAGCGGTCACCGGCTGCGCCTGCCGCCAGCGCATCAGAGGGATGCCGCCGATGAGCCGCTGCCAGATCGGAAGAAACTCCCCGAGATCGCTCTCCGGAAGTCGCGCCTCCTCGACGGCGTGCCCCATCCGCTCGAGGATCCGGGCGGTGTGACGCACCGCGGCGAGCACGTCCGGATCGGTCGGCACCATCCCGGTCGATTCGACGACCTTGATCCGCAGCGGCTTCGCCGTCGCGCGGCGAACGGCAAACGGCTCTGATGGCGGCGGGGCCCAGTGGGGCCGGCCGGTGTCGATCCCCGCCATGACGTCAAGGAGGGCCGCGGCATCGGCGACGGAGCGCGCCATCGGCCCCGAGGTGTAGAGGATCCGCCGATCGGGAAAGCGGAACTGGTTCACGACCCGGCCACGCGAGGGCTTGAGTCCGTAGAGGCCGCAGAAGGAGGAGGGAATGCGGATCGACCCGGCGCCGTCGGAGCCCTGGGCGATCGGCAGCATCCCCGCGGCCACCGCCGCCCCCGACCCGCCACTGGAGCCGCCGGCGGTGTGGGCGAGGCTCCAGGGATTGCGGGTCGGCGGATGGATGGCGGGCTCGGTGACCGGCATCGCGCCCAACTCGCTCGTCGACAGCTTGCCGAGAATCACGAAGCCGGCCCGGCGGAGGGGACGGACGTTGGCGTCGTCGAAGGGGAGGACGATCGGCGGCATGCCGCGCGAGCCGAAGCGGGTGCGTGAGAAGCGGACGACGTTGAGATCCTTGATCCCGATCGGCACGCCATGAAAAGGGGCGAGGGCGTCGCGACGGCGGATCCGTTCCCGATCCTTCTGCCGCGCCACCTTCACCGCATCGTCGAACACCGTCACGAAGGCCGAGAGCGACGGATTTGTCGCCTCGATTCGCTCGAGGTGGCTGTGGACGACCTCCTCGCTCGAGACCGCCCCCTCGCGGATGAGTTTGGCGAGGGTGAGGGCGGGGAGGGTGTGGAGCGCTGTGGTGGCCATCGGAGGAAAAGATCGGATCGCGGGTCGAGTTACGGATCGCGGCGGGAGAAGATCGTGCAGGCTATCCCCAGGTAGGCGAAGGCATGGAGGAGGGTAAGGCCGAGCCCCTTCTCCCAGGAGAACGAGCCGCTTTCCATGAGCGCACGGAACGGGCCGGCTACGGCGAAGTCGCGCATCAGTTGGCGGTCGACGAGGTTATCGAGATCCTCGGTGTGGGGGAGGACAGCGTAGATCCCTTCGGTGATCCGGCCGATGGTCGTCTTGTAGAAAGGTCGACGTCCAGGCGCGAAGCCCTCCTCCCGGCGCGGCTGCCGGCCGCGGATCGTCTCGGCGATGCTCGTCGGCCGCATCTTGCCGACGTTTGCCTCGCGGATCCGGCTCTCGACGGCGACGTTGTTCATCTGGCCGGCGATGAACAGGATCGCCCAGTAGGCGACCGTGACGAGCATCGCCGAGATCACGCTCCGCGTGATCACCCCCGTCAGCACGCTCACCGAGAGGAGGAGCGCGAAGAAGACCAGCAGGCTCGGGAGCGCGAGGAGCACCCCCGGCGACCAGACGTCGGCGAGGATCCCGGTGATCAGCCAGACGGCGAGGACGAGAATCCCGAGCAGGCCGGCCACGAGGAGCAGGGCTCCGACATACTTGAAGACGAGGAGTTGCCAGCGCGGGATCGGGCGGACAAGCAGGAGCTCCAGCGTCCCCTTTCGCACCATGTTCGGCACGAAGGCCGCCGTCACCGCCACGCTCACCAGAAGGAGAATCGTGCCGCCGAGCCCCGTGGCA